>NZ_CP097269.1:4630000-4792500 GCF_028473645.1 Acidovorax sp. GBBC 1281 | reverse complement strand
CATGGCGACTTACCAAACCAAGGCAAACTCCGAATACCGACGAGTACAGCTTGGGAGACAGAGCACCGGGTGCTAACGTCCGGACTCAAGAGGGAAACAACCCAGACCGCCAGCTAAGGTCCCTAAAATTGGCTAAGTGGGAAACGAAGTGGGAAGGCTAAAACAGTCAGGATGTTGGCTTAGAAGCAGCCATCATTTAAAGAAAGCGTAATAGCTCACTGATCGAGTCGTCCTGCGCGGAAGATGTAACGGGGCTAAGCCAGTTACCGAAGCTGCGGATTCACAGTTTACTGTGAGTGGTAGGAGAGCGTTCTGTAAGCCTGTGAAGGTGTCTGGTAACGGATGCTGGAGGTATCAGAAGTGCGAATGCTGACATGAGTAGCGTTAAAGGGGGTGAAAAGCCCCCTCGCCGTAAGCGCAAGGTTTTCTACGCAACGTTCATCGGCGTAGAGTGAGTCGGCCCCTAAGGCGAGGCAGAGATGCGTAGCTGATGGGAAACAGGTCAATATTCCTGTACCGATGTGTAGTGCGATGTGGGGACGGAGAAGGTTAGCTCAGCCAACTGTTGGATATGTTGGTTCAAGCCTGTAGTCGTGCCTGGTAGGCAAATCCGCCAGGCTTAGATGAGGGGTGATAACGAGTCTGCTTGCAGACGAAGTGAGTGATACCCTGCTTCCAGGAAAAGCCACTAAGCTTCAGCTACACACGACCGTACCGCAAACCGACACTGGTGCGCGAGATGAGTATTCTAAGGCGCTTGAGAGAACTCAGGAGAAGGAACTCGGCAAATTGATACCGTAACTTCGGGAGAAGGTATGCCCCAAGTAGGTGAACCTGTACAAGGCGAGCCCAAAGGGGTTGCAAAAAATCGGTGGCTGCGACTGTTTAATAAAAACACAGCACTCTGCAAACACGAAAGTGGACGTATAGGGTGTGACGCCTGCCCGGTGCTGGAAGATTAAATGATGGGGTGCAAGCTCTTGATTGAAGTCCCAGTAAACGGCGGCCGTAACTATAACGGTCCTAAGGTAGCGAAATTCCTTGTCGGGTAAGTTCCGACCTGCACGAATGGCGTAACGATGGCCACACTGTCTCCTCCTGAGACTCAGCGAAGTTGAAATGTTTGTGATGATGCAATCTCCCCGCGGAAAGACGGAAAGACCCCATGAACCTTTACTGTAGCTTTGTATTGGACTTTGAACAGATCTGTGTAGGATAGGTGGGAGGCTTTGAAGTGAGGACGCTAGTTCTCATGGAGCCAACGTTGAAATACCACCCTGGTGTGTTTGAGGTTCTAACCTAGGTCCCTTATCGGGATCGGGGACAGTGCATGGTAGGCAGTTTGACTGGGGCGGTCTCCTCCCAAAGCGTAACGGAGGAGTTCGAAGGTACGCTAGGTACGGTCGGACATCGTGCTAATAGTGCAATGGCATAAGCGTGCTTAACTGCGAGACTGACAAGTCGAGCAGATGCGAAAGCAGGACATAGTGATCCGGTGGTTCTGTATGGAAGGGCCATCGCTCAACGGATAAAAGGTACTCTGGGGATAACAGGCTGATACCGCCCAAGAGTTCATATCGACGGCGGTGTTTGGCACCTCGATGTCGGCTCATCTCATCCTGGGGCTGTAGCCGGTCCCAAGGGTATGGCTGTTCGCCATTTAAAGAGGTACGTGAGCTGGGTTTAAAACGTCGTGAGACAGTTTGGTCCCTATCTTCCGTGGGCGCTGCAGATTTGAGGAAGCCTGCTCCTAGTACGAGAGGACCGGAGTGGACACACCTCTGGTGTATCGGTTGTCACGCCAGTGGCATTGCCGAGTAGCTAAGTGTGGAAGAGATAACCGCTGAAAGCATCTAAGCGGGAAACTCGTTTCAAGATGAGATCTGCCGGGGCCTTGAGCCCCCTAAAGAGTCGTTCAAGACCAGGACGTTGATAGGTCAGGTGTGGAAGCGCAGTAATGCGTTAAGCTAACTGATACTAATTGCTCGTGCGGCTTGACCCTATAACTTTGATCATCATTCGATCAAGTTGTTATGCCAAGTGACGCAGTCAAAATACAAGCTGATTCCAAACTCTATGAATTCGCCGCCTTGATCACATCAAGGTGGCTCCAAGTTATGCCTGATGACCATAGCAAGTTGGTCCCACTCCTTCCCATCCCGAACAGGACAGTGAAACGACTTTGCGCCGATGATAGTGCGGGTTCCCGTGTGAAAGTAGGTCATCGTCAGGCTCTTACAGCCCAAATCGCCCCGACATCCAACGATGTCGGGGCGCTTTGCTTTGGAGAATGAAAATCTCTCCTCCAAATCTTCGCTAAACGTAGCCTGCTTGGGTGAACCAGTCTCCAGTCAGATACGCCCCTTGGCCTCCGGCCCAAGCCTGACAACGCATTGCAGGCTTCAATGCGGCGCTATTCGTCGGCCCCAAGCATTCAACGGACCACGCGACCACGCTGCCATTCCGATCAGCTAGGCCCCGATCCAAGCCAGTTCAGTAAGCGCCGTCTCAGCCCCCCTCTTGACGCGGGATCGACGGAAGAACTACAGCAGGTCGCTCTCGCCGTCGTTGACCTCGTCAACGAACGTGTCGTTTGACCAAGCCAGGCCGATGGCCTTGTTCAAGCGTTTGAGCAGGACGTTGAGGCTCTCACCGTCGCGACGCACGAGCATGGCCAGGCAGTTGCTGCCATCGGCGGCCGTGGCGACGCACTCGTGCGGTGGCAGCGCACCGATCGTGATGTCGCCGCCGTCCTCGATCAGGGCCTTGATGTAGTTCGTCCGAGACATCGTCGCTCAGACCTTGATCGCGGCGAGCCGGTCGTTGATCTCGATGCTGTCGAAGGCCAACGGGTCCCAGGTATCGGCACCGATCCATTCGACCAGGTTGTCGTGCTCGGGATCGTCAGGGTTCGCCATGGCCCGCACGAACTCCGCATAGCCCGGTGCGCCTCCGCAATCCTCCGGCGGCGTTGCACAGGCACCGCCGGCACAGAACGGGAGCACGAACTGCGGCATCGGTGCGATCTTCTTCTCGACCTTGATGCGGTGGTCCCAGTAGTCCCCGAAGTCGTAGACGTAGCTCAGCGTCGACCGGTTCAGGGCAGTGGTCAGTCGCGTGCTTTCGCTGGTGATCGAGCCAGGCTCGTCGTGCATCGGGTCTGGCGTGCCATAGCGCTCGCCGTCGCCAGCGATGAACTCGTGCAGATGCGAGTGGCCCCAGCCGAAGGCAGCCTGGACCACAAGATGCAGCTTGGCCAGGGTGATCGTCTCTGGCACCAGGACGCGGCGCCAGACCTTGGGCTTGGTGCCGCGCAATTCAATGTGCAGTTGCAGGATCGCCGCTGGTGCCTTGATCCGTTGGACCTTGCTCGCCATGCTCAAGCTGCTTGTCGTTGGTCTTCGGCGTGTCGGCCGATGTTCCACGGCAGCAACTCGTCGATGCGATTGATCGGATGGTCCGCAATGCGCCCGAGCACATCGCGCAGGTAAGCCTCGGGGTCGAGCCCGTTCAGCTTGGCCGTCTCCACCAGGCTGTAGATGGCCGCGGCGCGCTCGCCCCCAGCGTCCGAGCCCATGAACATGAAGTTCTTGCGGCCCAGGCTCACGCCGCGCAGCGCGCGCTCGGCGGCGTTGTTGTCGATCTCGATGCGACCGTCGTCACGGTAGCGCGTCAACGACCGGAGCCGTGTGAGCGTGTAGCCGATGGCGCGTGCGAGTTCCGACTTGGCACACACCTGCCCGAGCATCCCTCGCAACCAGGCGAACAGTTCCTCGAGCAACGGCCCGGCTCGCGCCTGCCGCTCCCGGCAGCGCTCATCCGGTGGGCGGCCGCGGATGTCGGATTCGATCGCATACAGCGCACCGATGCGCCGAAGGGCCTGTTCTGCAACCGAGCCCTGCGCCCGCCCCTGGCTCTCGTGCAGATCCCAGAATGGTCTGCGCGCATGCGCCCAGCACGAAGCCTCGATGACGTTGCCGTTTGCATAGAGCTTGGCGAAGCCGGCATACGCATCGGCCTGCAACACGCCCTTGAAGTTCTTCAGGTGCGCCTGAGGATGTTCACCCTTGCGGTCGGGCGAGTAACGCAACCACGCCGCGGGCGCGTCTGCACTCGCAGATGACCGATCGTCACGCACGTAGACCCAGAGCCGCCCGGTCTTGGTCTTGCCCCGCCCGGGCGAGAGCACCGCCACTGGCGTGTCGTCGGCGTGGAGCTTGGAGCCCGCCAGCACGTAGCGCCCGAGCGCTGCGACCAGTGGGTGCAAGAGCTTCTCGCTCTGGCCGACCCAGCCAGCCATCGTGGAGCGCTCGATCAGGACGCCCTCGCGTGCGTAGATCCGGCTCTGGCGGTACAGCGGTTGGTGGTCGCAATACTTGGCGACCAGCACGTGGGCCAGCAGCCCGGGGCCGGCCACGCCGCGTGCGATGGGCCGGCTGGGCGCTGGCGCCTGGAAGATCGATTCGCACGCCATGCAGGCGAGCTTGGGGCGCACGTGGCGGATCACCTTGAAGCGCGAGGGCACGTACTCCAGTTGTTCCGAGACGTCCTGGCCGATCTGCCGCAGCCGACCACCACATGCGCTGCAGCCGCAGGCCTGGCCGGCGGCATCGCGCCGCGCATCCGATGTCTCGGGCCGGTACACATGGTTCTCCCGCGGCAGGTGTGTGGGCAGGCTGCGGTCGAAGCCTTCGCTGTTGGCCGCTTGCGCCTTCGGTGTCTTGCCGACCGGTGCGAGTTCATGCAGCGGCAGACCTTCGATCAATGCGATCTGCGGATCGTCCAACTGCTCGCTGGAGGCGCCGAAGCGGGCGCGGACCTGGCGCAGCAACTGCACCTTGAGCTTGTCGACGAGCAGTTTGAGCAGGGCGACTTCCGCGTCACGGGCCTGCACGACACGCAGCAGCGAGTCGACGGTGTGGGGTGCGTTGGCGGTGTTCGGCACGCCATCTACTATGCCATCGGACCTACCCGGAATCGACCGCGACCAGCGCGTTCAGAAGACGAATTCTTGAGCCCAGTTCAAGCTGCGAGCGCAGGCTGATCTGTGCGCATCGGCATGCGCCAGTCGATGCCTTCGAGCAGCATCGAGAGCTGTGCCGGCGTGAGCGAGACCTTGCCGCCTTGCGCCTGCGGCCAGACGAATCGGCCGCGCTCCAGGCGCTTGGCCAGCAGAAGCAATCCCTGGCCATCGAACCACAGCACCTTGAGCATGTCGCCGCGCCGGCCGCGGAAGACGAAGACGTGACCGCAGAAGGGGTTGGCCGCCAGCGCCGTCTGCACCATCGCAGACAGGCCGTTGAAGCCCTTCCTCATGTCGGTGTGGCCGGCAACGATCCAGACGCGGGTGCTCGTGGGAAGGCCGATCACGCCAGCGCCTTGAGCGTCTGCAGGACATGGCGCACGCTGGCTTCGTCGACTGCACCGCGCAATCGCACCCTCGCCCCGCCGACATCGATCTCGATGGTCCCGCCAGGCTGACGAGGCGCCGCCGCCGTGGGTGAAGGGCATGGCGCAACCGGAGCAGCTTCGATGGTGACGGGCAGCAACATCGGCGAGGGCTGCGGCGGCGCTGGCGTCTGGGGCTGCTCTTGCGTGCTCAGGTGCATCCGGCGCCATGCGAACAGCAGGTTCGAGTTGATGCCGGCCTGCAGCGCGACGGCGGCCACTGACGCGCCGGGCACCAGGCTTCGTGCGACCAGCTCGCGCTTGAACATCGGGCTGTGCTCGCGCCGACGGCGCTTGCTCGGGGTGTCTTGATCGTTCATTGATGTGCATTAGCGGTTCTTCATGCACACCATCGCAGCGTACATGGACCACCGATCCTGCACATCAGCCCTCAGCAAAAACAGAGGGTACTGAGAAGACGCTTACCCAGTTCAATCCGCTCCAGGCCCAGCGAATACGCTACGATTGACGTTACGTCAACGTCAGCGAACCCCCTCCCCACCACCGCAGCCGCTGACAGGGATGGATCTCCACTCCACGAGTCTCCCCCACCTCCTATGGCCGCCACCACCTACACCATCAGCGACCTCGCCAAAGAGTTCGACCTCACCACCCGCGCCATGCGCTTCTACGAAGACATGGGCCTCCTTCAACCCCAACGCACCGGACCCGGCGCCCGTACACGCATCTACACCGCTCGCGATCGCACTCGGTTGCGGCTCACCTTGCGGGCAAAACGCCTGGGACTTTCGCTGACCGAGGCGAAGGAGATCATCGATCTCTACGACAGTCCCAGGGACACGGGCGTGCAGCTCCGTAAATTCCTGGACGTGCTGGCGGGCCACCGCAAGCAACTGGAAGCCCAGATGGCCGATCTTCAGGCGAATCTGGACGAGGTGCGGGAGCATGAAAAGGAAGCGCGGGCACTGCTCCTCAAGGCAGAAAAGAAGAAATAGGCCATAATTGACGTTTACGTAAACGTAACTCAGCCAAGCCATGCCGATCACGCTGTCTGACCTTGCCCACCCCGACCATGTGCAACGCGTTTCCCATAGTTTTGCGCTACAGGGCGCGATGCACACTTTGGGCGCGCATCTGGGGCGCATTGCCCCTGGCGAGGTGGACATCGAATTGAACTGGGCCCCGTCTCTGACGCAGCAGCATGGGTTTTTGCATGCGGGAATGGTGTCCGCCGCGCTGGATTCCGCCTGCGGATACGCGGCCTTCACCTTGATGCCCGACGAGGCAGCGGTGTTGACGATCGAATTCAAGATCAACCTGCTGGCGCCGGCGCGCGGGCCCCGTTTTCGCATGGAAGGCCGTGTCATCAAGCCGGGCCGGACCATCACAGTGTGCGAGGGCCGCGCCTACGGCATTGACGGCAGCCAGGAAAAACTCATCGCTACCATGGGCTGCACGCTCATGTCCGTGACCGGGCGCGATGGCGTCGCCGGCTGAACTTCTTCTTCACTGATTCCAAGAACAGGAGACTTCCATGACTCTCGCCAGCCTTCCCGGCCTGAATTTCCAACTGGGCGAAGACATCGACGCGTTGCGCGATGCCGTGCGCGATTTCGCGCAAGCCGAGATCGCACCGCGTGCGGCGGAGATCGATCGCACCGACCAATTTCCCATGGACCTCTGGCGCAAGATGGGCGAGTTGGGCTTGCTCGGCATCACTGTGCCGGAGGCCTACGGCGGTGCGCACATGGGATATCTCGCGCACATGGTGGCGATGGAAGAAATTTCCCGGGCCAGCGCATCGGTGGGCCTGTCCTACGGCGCCCACAGCAATCTGTGCGTGAACCAGATCAACCGCAACGGTTCCGAAGAGCAAAAACGCAAATACCTGCCCGGCCTGATCAGCGGCGAGCATGTGGGCGCGCTGGCCATGAGCGAGCCGGGTGCTGGCTCCGATGTGATCAGCATGAAGCTCAAGGCTGAAGACAAAGGTGGTTACTACCTGCTCAACGGTACCAAGATGTGGATCACCAACGGCCCGGATGCCGACACGCTGGTGGTCTACGCCAAGACGGAGCCCGAACTGGGCGCGCGCGGCGTCACGGCTTTTCTGATCGAAAAGGGAATGAAGGGCTTCAGCATTGCGCAAAAGCTCGACAAGCTTGGCATGCGAGGAAGCCATACGGGCGAGTTGGTGTTCGAGAACGTCGAGGTGCCAGCGAGCCAGGTTCTGGGCACCGTCAACGGTGGTGCCAAGGTTCTCATGAGCGGGCTCGATTACGAACGCGCGGTGCTGACCGGCGGGCCGCTGGGGATCATGCAGTCGGTCATGGACAATGTGGTTCCCTACATCCACGACCGCAAGCAGTTCGGCCAGAGCATCGGCGAATTCCAGCTGATCCAGGGCAAGGTGGCCGACATGTACACCGTGCTGCAGGCGGGCCGCTCGTTTGCCTACACGGTGGCGAAGAACCTCGACATGCTGGGTACCGACCATGTGCGCCAGGTGCGCAAGGACTGCGCGTCCGTCATTCTGTGGTGCGCCGAAAAAGCCACCTGGATGGCAGGCGAGGGCGTTCAGATTTTCGGCGGAAACGGTTACATCAACGAATACCCCTTGGGCCGCCTCTGGAGAGATGCAAAACTGTACGAGATCGGCGCCGGCACCAGCGAAATTCGCCGTATGCTAATCGGCCGCGAATTGTTCGCGGAAACATGCTGATTTGTTGAACAATCTTCGAAAGAACTGACATGGCCGTTCCCGACATCGAACAACTTTTTGTCCACAACCGTTCGTGGGCAGCGCAGATGGAGCGGGAACGTCCCGGGTTTTTCACTGGCCTCATGGCGCAGCAGAAGCCCAAGTACATGTGGGTCGGCTGTTCCGACAGCCGCGTGCCGGCCAATCAGATCACCGGATTGGAGCCCGGCGAGGTGTTCGTGCACCGCAACGTGGCCAACGTGGTGGTGCCCACCGACCTGAACTGTCTCTCCACCATCCAGTACGCGGTTGATCAATTGCGGGTCGAACACCTGATGGTGGTCGGCCATTACGGATGCGGCGGCGTACTGGCCGCGCTGCAGGATGTGCGTGTGGGCCTGGCGGACAACTGGATTCGCCACGTGAAGGATGTGCGCGACCGCCACCGCGAGCTCATCGCCGCGACGCCGCAGGCTTGGCGCCACGACGTGCTGTGTGAACTCAACGCCATCGAGCAGGTGATGAACGTCGCGCAGACCACCGTGATGCTCGACGCCTGGGCGAGCGGCCAGAACGTCACCCTGCACGCCTGGTGCTACGGCCTCAAGGACGGGTTGATCAAGAACCTGAACCTGGAGGTCTCCGGCACCGAAGGCCTCGACACGCTCTACCAGGCAGCCGTTGCCGGCATTGCAGGCACCCGCCGCGAGTAAGCTCGTTCTCCTTCGCAGGACGCGGCCCATGTTTCCCCAGCGACTGGACTCCCCCCACGCCTACGCGATCGCCAAGGCGATGATGGATGGCTTCAACCGCCACTATCAGCTGTTCCGCACGGAGTCCGCGCGCGCCAAGCACCGTTTCGAGACGGCCGACTGGCATGGGCAGCAGCGGGCCCAGCGCGAGCGGATCGAGTTCTACGATCTGCGCGTGAAGGAATGCGTGCGGCGGCTGGACAAGGAGTTCAACGCGGGCGAGCAGCCCATGGACGTGTGGCACCAGGTCAAGCTGCACTACATCGGCCTGCTCGTGGACCACCACCAGCCTGAGCTGGCCGAGACGTTCTTCAACTCGGTCACGACGAAGATCCTGCACCGCACGCATTTCCACAACGACTTCATCTTCGTGCGGCCGGCCGTAAGCACGGAGTACATCGAAAACGAGGAGCCGGCCGCCCGGTCGACGTACCGCGCCTACTACCCGTCGCCGGACACACTGCACGAGACGTTGGTCCGCATCGTGGACAACTTCCAGCTGCAGCGCGAGTTCGAAGATCTGGACCGCGATACCCGCCATGTGCTGGCCGCCCTCCAGCAGCGCCTGGGGCCACACACCAAGCTGCGCGCCAATTTCCAGGTGCAGGTGCTGTCGGGCCTGTTCTATCGCAACAAGGGTGCCTACCTGGTGGGCAAGGTGATCAACGGCTTCAACGAACTGGCGTTCGCCCTGCCCATCCTGCACGGCAGCGCGGGCCGCCTGGTGATCGATGCAGCCCTGTTCGGCGAGGATGACTTGCAGATGCTGTTCAGCTTCGCGCGGGCGTATTTCATGGTGGACATGGAAATCCCGAGCGCCTACGTGCAGTTCCTGCGCAGCCTGATGCCGCGCAAGCCCCGGGCCGAGCTGTACAACGCGCTGGGATTGGCCAAGCAGGGCAAGACGCTGTTCTACCGCGATTTCCTGCACCACCTGCGCTATTCCAGCGACCGCTTTCGCATCGCGCCGGGTATCAAGGGCATGGTGATGCTGGTGTTCGACCTGCCCAGCTTTCCGTTCGTGTTCAAGCTCATCAAGGACTACTACCCGCCACCGAAGGACACGACTCGCGAGCAGATAAAGTCCAAATACCTGCTGGTCAAGCAGCACGACCGCGTGGGCCGCATGGCCGATACGCTCGAATACAGCGAGGTGGCCTTTCCGCGCGAGCGATTCGAAGACGGGCTGATCGCCGAGATCGAGAAATTCGCCCCGAGCCAGCTGGAGATCAGCGACCGCGACGGCGACGGCCAGATCGAAGTCATCATCAAGCACCTGTACATCGAGCGGCGGATGATTCCGCTCAACATCTACCTGCAGGAGGCCTTCGAGGCCGGCCTGCACGATCCGCGCGCACGCCAGCAGATGGAGCGCAGCGTGGTCGAATACGGCAATGCGATCAAGGATCTGGTGGCCGCCAACATCTTTCCCGGCGACATGCTTTGGAAGAACTTCGGCGTGACGCGCAATGGCAAGGTCGTGTTCTACGATTACGACGAGATCGAATACCTCACCGATTGCCAGTTCCGCCGCGTGCCCGCGGCGCGCAACGAAGAGGACGAGATGAGCGGCGAGGTCTGGTACGCCGTAGGGCCGCGCGACGTGTTCCCGGAAACCTTCGCCCCCTTTCTGCTCGGCAACGACGCGGTGCGCGATGTGTTCATGCGCCACCACGCCGACCTGCTGGATGCGGACTTCTGGCAGTCGCACAAGGAGCGCATCCAGGCGGGCCATGTGTACGACGTCTTTCCCTACGACAACGAACGGCGGTTTTCGCCCAGGACTGCACCGCCTTCCTGAGCGCCGCCTTGGCCACACCCTGGCCGTGTCCCTTCGGCTTTTCCACCCCTTCCCCCTCTTTTTGCAGCAGGAGCAACAGCATGAGCAGTGATTCCATCGTCATCGTCGGTGCCGCACGCACCCCCATGGGCGCCTTCCAGGGCGATTTCTCCAACCTGGCCGCGCACGACCTGGGCGGCGTGGCCATCCGCGCCGCCGTCGAGCGCGCGGGCATCGCGCCGGAGTTGGTCGAAGAGGTGCTGTTCGGCAATTGCCTGATGGCCGGCCAGGGCCAGGCGCCCGCGCGCCAGGCAGGCTTCAAGGGCGGGCTGCCGCAGAGCGCCGGCGCCGTGACGCTGAGCAAGATGTGCGGCTCGGGCATGAAGGCCGCGATGTTCGCGCACGACCTGCTGCTGGCCGGCACGCACGATGTGATCGTCGCCGGCGGCATGGAGAGCATGACCAACGCGCCCTACCTGTTGCAAAAGGGCCGCGGCGGCTACCGCCTGGGCCATGACCGCATCTTCGACCACATGATGCTCGACGGCCTGGAGGACGCCTATGAGCCCAGCCGCTCCATGGGCACCTTCGGCGAGGATTGCGCCGCCAAGTACCAGTTCACGCGCGAGCAGCAGGATGCCTTCGCCGTGGCCAGCGTGCAGCGCGCCAAGGCGGCCAGCGATTCCGGTGCGTTCGCCGACGAGATCGCGCCGGTCACGGTCAAGACCCGCGCGGGCGAGACCGTGGTGTCGGTGGACGAAGGCCCGGGCAAGGTCAAGCTGGACAAGATTCCCCAGCTCAAGCCCGCGTTCAAGAAGGACGGCACCATCACCGCCGCCTCCAGCTCCAGCATCAACGACGGCGCGGCCGCGCTGGTAATGATGCGCGAGTCCACCGCCCTCAAGCTCGGCCGCCAGCCCATCGCCCGCATCGTGGCCCATGCCATGCACGCGCAGGCCCCGGAATGGTTCACCACCGCCCCGGTCGGCGCCACCCAAAAAGCCTTGAACAAGGCCAGCTGGAGCGTGCTGGACGTGGACCTGTGGGAAGTGAACGAGGCCTTTGCAGTCGTGCCCATGGCGCTCATGAAGGAGCTGAACGTGTCGCACGACATCGTCAACGTGAACGGCGGCGCCTGCGCCCTGGGCCACCCCATCGGTGCCAGCGGCGCCCGCATCATGGTCACGCTGATCCACGCGCTGAAGGCGCGCGGCAAGAAGCGCGGTCTGGCCACGCTGTGCATCGGCGGGGGCGAAGGCACGGCCGTCGCGCTGGAGCTGGTCTGATCGAGGTCCGTGGCGCGTTGCTATTAAATGCATAGCAATACGCCCTAGAGTTGATTGCTGTGGAAGCCGATTGGATACAAAGGACTCAGGCAGTGACCCAGACCGTTCTCGTCATCGGTGCATCGCGCGGCATCGGGCTCGAATTCGTGCGGCAGTACCGTGAGGCCGGCTGGCGCGTGATCGCCACCGTGCGCGACGACGCCGGCCGTGAGCGCGTGCAGTCCATGGGGGCCGAGCCGATGCGCGTGGATGTGGCCGACCCGGCCAGCGTCAGCGGCCTGGCCTGGCTTCTGGACGGCGAAAAGCTCGACGTGGCGCTGTACGTGGCGGGCGTGATCCGCCGCCCCTCTGCGCTCACCCCGCCCACGCGCGAGGATTTCGATGCGGTCATGCGCACCAACGTGCTCGGCGCCATGCAGGCGCTGCCGCAGGTTGCGCCCCATGTGGCGATGGCGGGCGGCACCCTGGCGTTCCTGTCTTCCGCCATGTCGCTGATCGGCAGCGTGCCGGGCAGCGATTCGTGGCTGTACCGCACGAGCAAGGCCGCGCTCAACATGGCGGTGGCCGCGGCGCAGCACGACTATCCGGAGGCCACGCTCATCACGCTCGACCCGGGCTGGGTGCAGACCGACATGGGGGGCGAGGGCGCGGCGCTCACGCCCGAGGCGAGCGTGCGCGGCATGCGCGCGGTGCTGGCGGGCGTCACCCCGGCCGACCGGGGCCGGCTGCTGCACCACGACGGCCGCCGGGCCGCGCACTGGTGAGCACCGCAGTGCTGGACGCCCCGCGCGGGGCGGCGGTGATCGCACCGACCGCGCATGGCGCGAACCATTTCAACCTGCTGCGCCTGGCAGCGGCGATCGCCGTGCTGCTGTCGCATGGCGAGTTCCTCTACCGCCTGAGCATGCCCGTGCCCTTCGCCGGACACAGCCTGGGCTCGCTGGCGGTGTACTGCTTTTTCTTCATCAGCGGCTACCTCGTGTGCCAGAGCTGGGAGCGCGAACCGGACATCGGCGTGTTCTGGGCCAAGCGCGTGGCGCGGATCTTTCCCGGGCTGGTGGTGGCGACCGCGTTCGCTGTGTTCGTGCTGGGCTGGGCCATGACGCAGCTGCCCACGGCGCAGTACTGGTCCGATGCCCGCACGTGGGTCCATTTCCTCAACAACGCCGTGGGGCTGGCCGTCATGCAGGTGCTGCCGGGCGTGTTCGAGAACAACCCGTTCGCCCGGTCGGTGAACGGCTCGCTGTGGACGATCCGCTACGAGCTGCTGATGTACCTGCTGCTGTCGATGGCGGGCGTGGCGGGATGGACGCGGCGGCGCTGGGTGTATCCCGTGGCTGCGCTGCTCATGGCGGTGTCCTGGCAGTGGGCGCGGGTGGCCGGCTGGGATGCCTGGGTCGATGCCGGGCCGCGGTGGCTCACGGCGCTCTTCCACCTGTTCCACTGGGCCGAGGTGTCCGGGTTCGGCGTGGCGTTCCTGCTGGGCTGCACCTTCGCGGCCTACCGCGTGTGCAGCGGCCCGTGGCTGCTGGTGGTGGCCGTGCTGGGCGGCGCCCTGGCGTGGTTCACGCCGCAGGCGTGGAGCGTGCAGATCGGCGTGTGGGCCCTGGTGGCGGCCGGCATTTTCTGGGCCGCGCACGTGGGCGGCGGCCGCTCGGGCGGCTGGCTGCGCGAGGACCTGTCCTATGGCGTCTACATCTACGCCTTTCCGATCCAGCAGGCCGTGACGGAAATCAGCCTCAGGCGCGGCTGGAGCCTGGCGGTGTGCATCGCGGTGTCGCTCGCGCTGACGCTGGCCATGGCGGCGTTCTCGTGGTTCTGCATCGAAAAGCCCGGAGTGCGCTATGGGCGGCGCGTGGTGGCGCATTGGTCGCGCCGCCGCGGCCTGCGCATGCACGGCACGCCGGTGTAGCCGGCGCTGGCCGGCACCGCGAGGCGGATGCGCCGGGTGCGGCAAATGAATTTTCAGGCCCTCTTCAGAGCCATTCCTTTCGACGACGGAGACAAAAAGCATGCTGTTGAACCAAGACCAGGAAATGATCCGCGACGCGGTGCGCGACTTCGCCCAGCGCGAGCTGTGGCCGCACGCCGCCCGCTGGGACCGCGAACACCACTTCCCCCGCGAGGCCCACCAGGGCCTGGCCGCGCTGGGCGCCTACGGCATCTGCGTGCCCGAGGAAGACGGCGGCGCGGGGCTTGACTACCTGACGCTCGCGCTGGTGCTGGAGGAGATCGCGGCTGGCGACGGCGGCACCAGCACGGCCATCAGCGTGACCAACTGCCCGGTGAACGCCATCCTCATGCGCTACGGCAACGCCGCGCAGAAGAAGGCCTGGCTCGCGCCGCTGGCGCAGGGCCGGATGCTGGGCGCGTTCTGCCTGACCGAGCCGCACGTGGGCTCGGACGCATCGGCTCTGCGCACGACGGCGGTGAAGGACGGCGACGGCTACGTGATCAACGGCGTCAAGCAGTTCATCACCAGCGGCAAGAACGGCCACGTGGCCATCGTCATCGCGGTCACCGACAAGGGCGCGGGCAAGAAGGGCATGAGCGCCTTCCTGGTGCCCACCGACTCGCCGGGCTACACCGTCGCGCGGCTGGAGGACAAGCTCGGCCAGCACAGCAGCGACACGGCACAGATCCAGTTCGACCAGTGCCGCGTGCCGGCCGAGAACCTGATCGGTGCGGAGGGCGAGGGCTACAAGATCGCGCTCGGCGCGCTGGAGGGCGGGCGCATCGGCATCGCCGCGCAGAGCGTGGGCATGGCACGCAGTGCCTTCGAGGCCGCGCTGGCGTATTCGAAGGAGCGCGAGAGCTTTGGCACACCCATCTTCAACCACCAGGCGGTGGGCTTTCGGCTGGCTGACTGCGCCACGCAGATCGAGGCGGCGCGCCAGCTCATCTGGCACGCGGCGGCGCTGCGCGATGCCGGCCGGCCGTGCTTGAAAGAGGCCGCCATGGCCAAGCTCTTCGCCAGCGAGATGGCCGAGCGCGTGTGCAGCGCGGCAATCCAGACGCTGGGCGGCTACGGCGTGGTGAACGACTTCCCCGTGGAGCGCATCTACCGCGACGTGCGCGTGTGCCAGATCTACGAAGGCACGAGCGACGTGCAGAAGATCATCATCCAGCGCGCGCTGGCCTGAGTTTGATGGCGCGTTGGTGGTGCGTTGGTGCGGCCATCCTCGCATGGGCTGACCGCGCCATCAGGCGCGGCGGTGGATGGATTTCCGGTGCTGTGAGGGGGCGAGTGGTCCGGGCGTGCTATTCCTTCAAAGTCTAGAAAGGCGGCCGGCATTTTTCGCTGGTTTGCCCAGTGCTTCGCCATGATGGGTTGGCGCGCGCGCAGATATCGGATGCTCTGAGAAGCCGGCAGGTCTTGGCGGCAGAAAGAGAGCCATGTTGCCGGAGAACTCATTTCGGATAGATCGAAACCCCGGCCTGGGATCGCAGCGCATTCACACCGACGTGGAGCCATCCCGGTCAGCATCGCCCTCTCCGTCAGTGATTAATGCACCAGCCGGACTGCGCAGCGCTGCCAGGCGCCCACCGGGCACCCAAGAGCATGGCTCTCCCGTGCGCAGCCCGTTGCCACAGTCGCTGTTAGGCAAGGCGCAGGCAAGCACCAAGGCGTCTGTCGCAGCATCGGCGTTGCCTCTGCCTGCGGTGGTACGCCATACGCCCTTCGTCCCGCCACACGCCGGAATTCATGGCGCGTCTGATCCCCTGCAGCGCGCGGCAAGCGCCCAGCGATCCGCGCGTGTGCCCCGAACGACACTGGGGCAATTGCTGGCTCAGGAGCGCCGGGAGGAGGCCGAGCAGGCGCGATTGGCACTGTTCAATGCAGGTGGCGCACTGAAGCGGTTGAAGGACCGCGCGGCCAGGATGCATCCGTCCACGATGGACCAGCGATGGCACGCCATCTTGAATGGAAAGCCCAAACCCATGGAGGGGAAACGCAAAGAGGCGTTCGAGGATCTGATCTGGGCAGACGTCGTGGCGCTTGGCGAGGCTGGCGATATCGAAAACTCACGCGCGATCGACGAGATGATCAACGCGTTGAAAAATGGCACCGCTGGCCCTTCCATCCTGGAGAGAGACCGGCAGATGCTGTTGGAAGTGCTTGAGGGATGGGCCGTCAACTGCCGATACGATGAACTGAACCTGAAAATCACTCCCTATACGCGGCTGACCTTTACCGACGACCAGGTTCTTGAAAAGCCCGAGAAGCTGGGATCGGGAAAGTTCAACACGGTGTTTTCGGTCAAGCTGACGGGCCCGGATGGCGTTCCGATCGACGCCATTTTCAAGCCGCTCCGCACGGAGGAGAGTGGATGGGTGGCCATGGAAACCGGTATTCCGCCTGACGATCCACAGATCGCAATGCGCAACATGGCCACGGTGGCCTATGTGAGAAAGCTCGGCATGCGCGTGGTGGCCGATACACGCGTCGCGTTGATCGATACCGGACAAGGCCGTCAACTGGGTATGGTGATGGAGCGGGCCCGCGGCAAGTCGGCCGCCGACACTGATCCAAAACTTTTCAGGCAAGCGAACGTATGCGCGGAAGTGACCAAGCTGCAGTTACTGGATCACCTCACAGGGCAAGGCGATCGCCATGCCGGCAACTATTTCATCAACATCGAACCGGACGGGCGTGCCAAGGTGATGGGGATCGATAACGATCAATGCTTCGGACACAAGATGACGGACCCGGCCAGAATCGAAAGAATCCGGAATGATCCCTCGCGTAAAGGGTTCCGCGGGACGGGGCTGCCTCCGGTGGTGGATACCGAAATGGAGCGATCGATTGGCGCGCTCACTGAAACCGATATCCGTTCGATGCTGGGAGACAAGTTGAGTGCGGCCGAGATCGACGCGGCGGTCCAGCGGCACGAAGGCGTCAAGCAGCATATTGCGCAACTGCGTTCCACCAACCGCGTGATCGATCCCTCCGAGTGGGGCGATGCGGGCGTGCAGCAACTCCTGACCAGCCAAAACAGCTACGTGGGGCGCGAGCGTGACCATGCGCTGTCGATCACCACCTGGTGAGGCATTGATCGCCAATGCATGGCGATCGAATTGCCAGTGTCTCATTGCCAATCGCTCTTCGTTTTTTCGCCTTTCGGCCGTGGGCTTCGCAGTGGCGTGCAGGCCAGCGTTGTTGTCCGGCATAGTCGCGCGTGCCGAACCATTCTGGCGGCAGAAAGAAAGCCATGTTGTCGGATATCGCTTCCCGGCTTGCCCGAGGCCTTATACACAATAAGCCTCGCACCTCCGCCGAGGTACCGAAGCCTCCTGAGACGCCTTCGCCCCTCGCTTCGGAAAGTCCTGCTGGACTCCGGCATGCGCCCAAACGGCCTCAAGGATCGTTGGAGCAACTCTCACCCCTTCGCAGCCCGTTGCCCTCCCTGAACAGGCAGCCCAGCATTCGACTGCAAAGTGAGATTCAAGAGTTGTCTTCTGGCGCCAATCCATCGCAAGGGCCGGATGCGGCTCCGCCATCGCGGAAGGTTGGCCGTCCGAGACTGGGCGAACTGTTGAAGCAGGAGCTTCGGCAGGAAAAAATCGAGCAAGCCGAAAAGGCCGAGCAAGACCGTCAGCAACGGCGTGCCGCACTGGAGCAACTGGTGCATTCGGCGCTGCCCGACGGGGGACAGGCCATGAAACGGCTCAAGGAGCGCGCAGTCAGAAAGCACCCGAAGACGGCGGCCCAGATATGGCATTCGGTCCAGACCGGAATGCCAAAAACCATGAAGGACCAGCGCAGGTCGGCTTTCGAAACGTTGGTGCGCGCTGATCTGCGGGCGCTGGCATCCACTGGCCAGATCGCACCCAGGGCTGCGGTCGACCAATTGACCGAGGCGCTCGGCGAAGGCATCTTCGGCCAAGGCATCCTCAAAAGGGATCGAGCGCTTTTGCTGGAAATATTGGGTGACCTGTCCTTGGAAGGTCTCTACCGGCGGTGGAATTTGGCAATGACAGACGACACCAAGCCTGCCTTTACTGATGCAGACCTTCTGCAAGTGCCTAAACCGTTCGGCGCTGGAAAATCCACCCACGTCTATGAAGTCAAGCTCAAGGAAACCGACGGCGCGGTGCTGAATGCCCTCTTCAAGCCGATTCCGAGGGAGGATTGGTCTTATGCCGGTTGGGCGACCGGCATTCCGAGATCTGACCCTCAGACCGTGATGCGCAATCTCGCCACCGTCGATTACGCCAGGAAGCTCGGGTTTCATGTGATCCCGGATACCCGCGTGGCACTGATCGACGTCGAGAAAAAACCGTTTGATCCCTCCGTGGGCCTGCTCATGGAGCTGGCCCCGGGCGAACCGGCCGAGCGCACGCCTGCGAACGTTTTGGCCCGGGCAGATGTTCGCGCGGAAGTGACCAAGCTCCAGCTGCTCGACCACCTGACGGGGGAGGGTGACCGCCATGGTTTCAATTACTTCATCCATATCGACGCGGACGATCGGCCCACGGTCATGGGCATCGACAATGACCAGTGCTTTGGCGAGAAGTTGACCGCTCCCGCCGATGCCCGATACGCCGATGACTCGCAGCACAGGCTCTTGGAGGGAGTCGGGCTGCCTCCAGTGGTGGATACCGACATGGAGCGCGCTATTGAGGCGATGACGGAGGACGACATCCATTCCATGCTCGGCAACAAATTGAACACCGCGGAAATTGCCGCCGCGCTTCAGCGGTACCGAGGCTTGAAAGCGCACATCGTTCAGTTGCGGGAGCAGAACTTGGTCATCGATCCGAAAGATTGGGAGACGCCGCAGGTGCAGGCGCTCATGACCCCTCAGAACAGCTACCTGGCACGCGATCTTCAACGAGTGGCAGGCGCTTGAGCCACGGGGCTCTGCGGCGGAAGGTCATGACATTTCGCGTGCCGACCCCGTGCTTCGCTGCAATGGGTTCGTCCGGTGTCCTTGGCCGACACACTCATTTGCACCGTTCCCTTTGACGGCAGAGAGAGAGTCGTTTTGCTGGATCACCTGTTTCGGACCGCTCGCAGTTCCGTGCCCAATGCGCCGCGCGTCGAGTCTGGCGGCGTGCCTCCCGCGCGTACGCCGCATACTCCGGTGGCGGTCAGGCCATGAAACGATTGAAGGCGCGCGCGGCCAGGGAGCACCCGGCCACTTTGGCCGACAGGTTGCTTTTGATCCGCCATGGAACCCCCAAACCGATGGAAGGCCCCCGGAAAACAGCGTTCGAGGCGCTGGTGCGTGACGACCTGTGGGCGATGGCCATGGCTGGTGGGGTCGATCCTTTGGTGGCGGTCGACAAGATGGCCGAGGCTTTGGAAGAGGGGATACTTGGCCAAGGCATGTTGAAGAGCGACCTTGAATTGCTGACGCAAGTGCTGGACGACTTGGCCATCGACCGGTTGTACACGCGGCTGAACCTGAAAATGACGGACGACACCATGCCCGCGTTCACCAACGCGCAGGTGCTGGAGGCGCCTGTGGAGTTGGAGGCGGGGAAAATCAACAAGGTTTACGCAGTCAAGCTTGAGAACACCGATGGCTCTGAACTGGATGCCGTTTTCAAGCCGCTGAACCCCGAAGTGCCCAGCGTGGAGGAGTGGAGTGCGGCTGCCAGACTGGCGGGCATATCGAGAGAAGATCCGCAGACGGCGATGCGCAACCTCGCAACCGTCGCCTACGCGAAGATGATCGGTTTTCATGTGGTCACCGACACGCGCGTGGCGTTGATCGCCATCGGAGATGACCCGTTCAACCCTGCCTTGGGGCTGATCATGGAACGCGCCCGTGGTAAGCCGGCTGAAGAGGTCGATGCGGAAGTGTTCAAGGAGGGCTCCGTGTGCGCGGAAGTGACGAAGCTCCAGTTGCTTGACTATCTGACGGGGGAGGCGGATCGCTACGACAAAAACTATTTTGTCGAGCTCGCCTCCGATGGCCGGGCCAAGGTCATGGGCATCGATAACGACACCAGCTTCGGCGCAGCACTGACTGATCCAGCCGGCGCTAAAGCGCCGCGGACCAACCCGAAAGGCGTCGTGATCGATCCGTCGCGCCTGGGGCTCCGCGGTACGGCGCTCCCCCCTGTGGTGGACACGGACATGGAAAGCGCAGTCCTTGCCCTCACGGAAGAAGGCATTGTTTCGATCCTGGAAGACAAGCTGAACGATGCCGAGGTCGATGCCGCCATCCAGCGGTACCGAGGCGTCACATGGTCGAATTGCGCGAGGCGGGGCGCGTCATCGCGCCGCACGAATGGAGCCGTTCCGACATCCAGGAACTCTTCACCCCGGAAAACAGCTACCTGGGCCGCGATCGCGAACTTGCCTGGGTTGCCAGCCAACCATAGACATTGAACGACCCACATGAACCTCTCTGCCAACGAAGCCGAACGCGATACTGGCGCGTCCTCAGCCCTGACCCTCTTCGCTGACGAAGGACTGCCGTTTCCTCCGGTCCCCGCACTGTTGCTGGCGTCGATGACGCAGCAAGGCGCAGCGTGGTTCGCCACACGCCCAGTGGCGTCCACCCCCTACGACTTGCATCACTTCCTCGACGAAGTCGAAACACAGCCCGATGTGGCGGATTACGCCGTGGTGGGTTTCGACGGCCACGGCACCAACAGTTGGGCGGTGCATTTCTACCTCGTCCAAAAGGGCATTGCACTTTTCATCAAGCTCCCCTGGGGTGGGGCCTATCTGGAGCCCGAGCCCGCGCGCGCGCGGATCACGGAAATGTTCGAGTGGGCCGTGGCCGTGCAGTCGCAACTGCAACGGGCCGAGTCGGCCGGCAAGATACCGCCGGGCACGCGGCTCCATGTGGCGGCAAGCCGTTTCGACCACGCGGGCTGGCGCTGGGTGGGTGTGGAGCAGAGCGCTGCCGAGACACCCTGGAACCCGGCGGGCGGCATGAGAGCGGCCGTGCTTCAGGAGTTTGAGGCGGTGATCGCTGGCCGGGCGTTGGCTGGTGGGTCGAATCCGCAGGGGCAGACGGCCTAGTCCCTCGGCGTTGCCTTCTTCGGCAGTTGGTCTGGCGCTTCGCCACCCGCCGGCCTTCAGCGCCTGCTCACCCGCACACTGCCTGGTGCCATCCTGTGATTTGAATTGGCAGAGAGAGTCGCCTTGCCAGAAAGCCCGTTCCGTATCACCCGGGGTTCCAGCCCCGGTGCGCCGCGCGTCGACCTCGACGCCGTGCCCTCCACACCCGTTTCGCCTTCCCGCGGTGCGCTGCAGGGGCCTGCCGGGTTGGTGAGCGGCGCGCCTGCGCGGCCCTCGGGGCTGGCCGGGCAACTTTCCCCCTTGCGCAGTGCGTTGCCCAAGGCCCCGGCTGAAAAACCGCCCGCAGCCGCTGACCCGGCCGGCGCGGCATCGCCTTCCGTGTCGCCTTCTCTGACGCCTTTTGTCACGGCGCCGTCCTCGCCCGCCATCCATTCGAGGCATTCCAGCAGCGAGATCCAGCCAGAGCCAGCCACCCGCCCCGTGCCCCGTTCCACATTGGGTGCGCTGGTCGAGCAGGCGCGGCAGCAAGAAAAAGCCGAACGCAACCAGCTCTTGCATTTGGCCTTGCCCCATGGCGGCCGGGCGATGAAGCGGCTGAAGGAACGAGCGGGCCGAGAAACCCCAGTCACGATGGCCGACAAATGGCGCGCGCGCCTGAATGGGCCACCAAAGCCCATGGAGGGCCGGCGCAGAGAGGCGTTCGTGGCGCGGGTGCGTGTCGATGCGATGGCAGTGGCCAAAGCCGGTCAGCTCGATGCCCGCGTTGCGGTGGACAGAATCCGCATGGCGGTCGAGGATGGGACCTTGGGCCAGAACGTTTTGAAGGAAGACCGTGATTTGCTGCTGGACGTCCTGGGCCAATTGGCAGACCCGGCCGATCATCTCTACCGGCAGCTGAACCTGAAGATCACGCCCGACACCCAGCTGGCCTACACGGACACCAAGGTGCTGGAAAAGCCCACGCACCTCACGTCGGGCAGCTTCGCTTCCGTCTTTGCGCTCAAGATCGAGAACGCCGAGGGCGTTGCGCAAGACAGTGTTTTCAAGCCGCTGAAGGCAACGGAAAAAGGCTGGGTGGGCATTGCTTCCGGCATTCCCATGGACGATCCGCAAGCGGCAATCCGCAACATCGCGACCTTGTCCTGCGCGAAGAAGCTCGGCCTCGATGTGATCGCGGACACCCGGTTGGCACTGCTCGACACCGGACGGGGCCCGTTGGACCCCGATCTCGGCCTGCTCATGGAGCGCGCACCTGGCAAGCAGGCGCGCAACGCCGATGCAGACTGGTTCAAAAATCCGGCGGTCTTCGCGGAGGTCACCAAGCTGCAGTTGCTGGACCACCTGACGGGCCAGGTCGATCGCCATGACAACAATTACTTCATCGACGTCGGACCGAGCGGGGACGTCAAGGTCACGGGCATCGACAACGATCAGTGCTTCGGCAAGGACCTGCTCAGTCCGTCCGATATCAGTCCGTCCGATATCCGGCCGCTCCGTCGGCTGCCGTTCCATGGCACGGCGCTGCCCCCCGTGATCGATACCGCGATGGCGAGCATGCTCGATGACCTCGATGACGATGATCTGCACGCCATGCTGGACAACCAACTGAGCGACGACGAGGTCGATGCCACGGTCTCTCGCCTGCAGGGCCTCAGGCTGCACGTCGATCAGCTGAGGACTCAGGGCCTGGTCATCGAGCCCGAACAATGGGCTGATCCGAAGATGCAGGCGCTCTTCACTGCGCAAAACAGCTACATGGGCCGCGAACGCACCACGCACAAGGTCTCTTAGCCCTCCGCCTGGCCCACCGGTTGGGCGCCCGGCGCGAACGCAGCCGCTGGTTCAGAGGTCAGCGGGCAGCGGCCCCGCGTTCAGCAGCCGGGGCGTGGCCGCGCCATGGAACAGCCGCGCGGGCGAATCGCCCAGCAGGGTCCGCGCACTGCCCCGCACCCGCACGCCCGTGCCCTCGGGGAGGCCCAGCACGGGGGTGTCGGGGTTGAGCGCGCAGAACTCCTGCAGGCGCTCCTGCCGCGTTTCGCCGCGGTGGCCGGGCGGATGCGCTTCGGTGTAGTGCGCGTTGATCTGCCACGGCACCAGGCCCATCGCCTCTAGGCCGCCGGGGTCGGTGATGGGCATGTCGTTGGTGGTGCGGATGGTGGGGCACGCGATGTTGGAGCCCGCGCTCCACCCCAGGTACGACGCATCGCCGGCGCGCACCCGGGCGGCGATCGCGGGCAGCAGTCCCTGGCGGCGCAGGTGGCCGAGCAGCGCGAAGGTGTTGCCTCCGCCCACCACGATGCGGCGCGCGCCCTGCACGGCGGCCAGCGGATCGGCCGCGTGGTGCACCGACCGCATGTTCAGGCCCAGCGGCCGCAGGGCCTGCGCCACCAGGGCCTCGTAGTCGTTCCAGCCGCGCGTGACGCCGGCGAACGGAATGAAGAGCGCCTCGCCGGCGTCCGCGCCGCCGGGACCGGAGGGCAGCGCGGCCCAGTCGCGGACCCAGTCCAGCGCATGGGTGAGATAGCCTGCGTCGCTGCTGGAGTTGCTCAGGAGCAGAAGATTCATGGGGTGTTCCGATGGGATCCAGAGAAGTGTGGAGTGGTGGGAAACGAAGAAGGAGGCAATGATCTGGGTCATATTTGCTATTAAATTTGTAGCTATATGCCCTAGAAGGTATTGCGCTGGAGGCCTATTTTGTCATGATCCCGTGCCCCGCTCGCGCAGCACCACGGTGATCTGGCCGTTGGTCTCGATGGTGGCCCGCTCCACCTCGTGCAGGTGCAGGCTGCCCCCGGCGCGCAGCGCGGCGGCGAGGTCCTCGGTGGAGATCAGTTCCTTGCGCATCAGCGCGGCGTTCACCTGGCCGCCCTGCACCAGCACCTCTGGCTTGCCGTCCACCAGGTGCGCCAGGCGCGGGAAGTGGAAGGTCAACTGGGCCAGCAGCACATGGCAGGCGATGAGGGTCAGGGCCGAGATGAGCCCGCCCACCAGGGAGTTGTCGCCCGCGTTCATCGAGTTCTGCACCGCGTTCGACAGGATCAGCAGCAGCACCAGGTCGAACGGCGCGGTCTGCCCGGTCTGGCGCTTGCCGGTCAGGCGCAGGAAGACCAGCAGGAAGAGGTACACGATCACCCCGCGAACGATGAATTCCCACCACGGCACGCTCATTGCCAACATGGCCATTCTCCAGTTGCGCCCGACATGGGCGGGGTGCAGTGTGCCATCTGCAAGAATGCGCCCCTCGGGCCCGAGCCGGGCCGCTTTCTTGCTTTCCGTTTTTGCAGCAAAGGACCGCCATGCAGCGTCGCACCTTCCACCACCGCGCAGGCGCCGGGGCCCTGGCCCTGGGGCTGTTGGCCGCCCGCGGCCAAGCGCTGGCGTTGTCGCTGGGCGACCTGTCCGGCGCCGATGCCGCCAGCGGCGTGAAAGCCGCGCTGGCACAGGGCGCGCAGGCCGCCGTTTCCCTGCTCGGGCGGCCCGACGGCTTTCTGGGCAACCCGCAGGTGCGCATCGCGCTGCCAGGGCGCCTGGAAAAAGCCGCGGAGCTGATGCGCCGCTTCGGCCAGGGCCGGCGCATCGACGAACTGGTGACCGCCATGAACCGCGCGGCCGAGCAGGCCGTGCCCATGGGCCGTGACCTGCTGGTGGGCGCGGTGCAGACGATGACCGTGACCGATGCCAAGGGCATCCTGGCCGGTGGCGAAACCTCGGTGACCGAGTTCTTCGCGCGCAGGACCCGGGCGCCACTGGGCGAGCGCTTCCTGCCCGTGGTGAACCGCGCCATCGAGCAGGTGGGGCTCACGCAGCAGTACAACGCCTTCGCCAGCAAGGCTGCGGGGTTCGGCCTGATCCGGCAGGAAGATGCCAACCTGTCGCAGCACGTCACGGGCAAGACCCTGGACGGCCTTTACCTCATGATCGGCGAGGAGGAAAAGAAGATCCGCCAGGACCCGGTCGGCTCGGGCAGCGCCATCCTGCGCAAGGTGTTCGGGGCGCTGAAATGACGGGGGCGAGACGGTGAGCCCGGCCACCCCACGACCGCCCGCCCCGCCCGAGGGCCTGGCCGCGTGCCCCTGCGGCCGTTCCTGCGGCCCCTCGCCGCAGCACCGGCCCTTGCCCTATGCCGACTGCTGCGGCCGCTACATCGACCACTTCGACACCACCCCAGCACCCGATGCGGAAAGCCTCATGCGCTCGCGCTACACCGCCTTCGTGCGCGAGCAGGCGCCCTACCTGCTGGCCACCTGGGAGGCCGCGCACCGGCCCGCGCAGGTGGCGTTCGATCCGGGCGTGCGCTGGCTGGGCCTGCAAGTGCGTGCGCACCGCCGCCTTGATGGCGAGCGCGCCGAGGTCGAGTTCGTCGCCCGCCAGCGCATGCCCGGCGGCCGTGCCCACCGCCTGCATGAACTGAGCCGCTTCGTGCGGCAGGACGGGCGCTGGTTCTACGTGGACGGCGACCTCCGCTAGGCGCTGCCGCATGCCCGATCGCTCCAGCGGCGCGGTGACGCCCGTTTCCGCCTCCGTGCCCGCATTCCCCGACGTGCTGGGCCCGCTGGCATCCCGGGCCGGCGGGATCGAGGGGGCCGACGGGCAGGCGCTGGACCTGGCCGTGCGCCGCCGGCTGCTGCAGTCGCTGGCCTCGCGCGGCTCCTCGGAGATCGCCGCGGTGGTCATCCCCGGCGTGCTGGTGGGGTTCTACAGCCGCTTCGCGCCGCCCGGTCCGCTGATCGCCTGGTGGGTGCTCTTCGGGGTCGTGGCCCTGGGGCTGCTGCGCCTGCGCCGCGGCCTGCAGCGCGACGCCGCGCTGCCCGATGCGGTGGCCGTGCCCAAATGGGAGCGCATCTTCCAGTGGCGGTCCCTGGGGACGGGGCTGATGTGGACGCTGCCCGTCTTTCTCACGATGTCCGCGGCCCCGCTCGAATTCCGGCTCTTCCTGTACATGGTGCTGTGCGCGGTCATCGCGTCGGCCACGACGTTCCTCGCCCCGGTGCCGGTCATCTTCTGGCGCTATTTCGTGGCCAGCTACCTGCCGCCCACGCTGGCGATCTACTGGTACTTCCCGCAGCGCTGGCACTACCTGCTGCCGCTGATGCTGCTGTACGGCGCCGTGCTGTGCCGCCATGCCTGGGGATCGCGCCGCTTCGTGGTGCAGCAGGTGGAGATGGAGCGCCAGCGAGCGCAACTGGCCGAGCAGTACCGCGCCGCCAAGGAGGCTGCCGAACGCGCGCTGGAGGAAAAGAACCGGTTCATCGCCACCGCCAGCCACGATCTGCGCCAGCCGCTGCACGCCATGGGCCTGCTGCTGGAAACGGCCCTGCAGCGCAACGGCGACGTTCGCCTGAACGCCGTGCTGCAGGACGTCCAGAGCTGCGTGCGGTCGCTGAACTTCATGTTCAACGCGCTCCTGGACCTGTCGCGCATCGAGTCGGGCACCTTCACGGTGCGCGAGGAGACCGTGTCCCTGCGCGCCCTGTTCGACGACGTGGCCACCGTGTTCGCGCCGGACGCCGAGCTGCGCGGCCTGCACCTGCGCCTGCGCCTGCCGCGCCAGCGCGAGGCGGCGGTGCGCGGCG
Organism: Acidovorax sp. GBBC 1281; assembly: GCF_028473645.1. Classification (NCBI taxonomy): domain Bacteria; kingdom Pseudomonadati; phylum Pseudomonadota; class Betaproteobacteria; order Burkholderiales; family Comamonadaceae; genus Acidovorax; species Acidovorax sp. GBBC 1281. The sequence goes on along the minus strand of NZ_CP097269.1, from coordinate 4,766,013 downwards.
ACCCGGCACTGCTGCGCCAGATGGTGTTCAACCTGGCGCAGAACGCGCTGCGCTACACGGCCTCGGGTGGGGTGCTGCTGGGGGCGCGGGCGCGGGGTGGCCGCTGGCGCATCGAGGTGTGGGACACCGGCGCGGGCGTCGCCCCCAAGGACCGCCACCGCATCTATGCGCCGTTCTACCGCAGCGATCAGGCGCAGGTGCAGCAGGCCGAAGGGCACGGCCTGGGGCTGTCGGTGGTGGCCCGCTCGGCGGGGCTGATCGGCGCCGGGCACGGGTTCGAATCCACGCCAGGCCGGGGCTCGTGCTTCTGGCTGGAGTTGCCGGCGGCGCAGCCCGGTGGTCCGCTGCCGGCCGAGCCTTTGCTGCAGCCGGCGGCGCCCTGGGCCGAACGCATGGCCTCGCTGCAGGGGCGTTGCCTGCTGGTGGAGGACGACCCGCAGATCGCCACGTCGCTGTCCCAACTGCTGCAGTCGTGGGGGTTGCAGGTTCAATGGGCGGCCACCGGGGCGCAGGCCATGGCCCGGGTGGACGGCGGCTTCGTGCCCGATGCCGTGCTGTGCGACCACCGGCTGGGCGCGGGCGAGAGCGGCCTGGCCGTGCTGCAGGCGCTGCTGGCGCGCTGCGGCCATGCGCACGGCGCCATGGTGAGCGGCGAGCACGACGCCCCGGCGCTGGTGCAGGCCGAGGAAGACGGCTACCTCGTGTTCCGCAAGCCGCTGGCGCCGCAGGCGCTGCACGCGGTGCTCTCGCGCTGGCTGGCGCGCACGGACCCGGCGTGACCCGGCGGGCGGCTCGGTCGGGGGCTCAGCGCGGATAGTGCGCTGGCGGCACTTCCAGCCGCACGCCGCGCAGCTTGGCGATGGCTTCGACCCGGTTACGCGCCTGCAGCTTGTGCAGGATGGCCGTCACATGCTCCTTGACGGTGTGCTCGGACACGTTCAGCGCGGCGGCGATGGGCTTGTTGGGCAGGCCCTGCAGCAGCAGGGCGAGGATCTCGCCCTGGCGCGGCGTCAGCCCCAGGTCGGCCGGGGCCAACGGCACCTCGCGCGCCAGCGGCGTGTCGGCCACGGGCGGGGGGCCGTCCGGCGCGGCGTCGAACCAGGTGCCGCCGTCCAGCACCGCGCTCACCGCGGCGGCGAACGCCTCGGGCGCCTCCTGCTTGTGAACGAAGCCATGGGCGCCGCTGGCCCGCACCTTGAGCACGATGGCCGGATGGCTGTCGCCGCTCACCATGAGCACGCGGGTGGACGGCGCGAGTGCCAGCACGTCGCGCACGAACAGGTCGGTGGCCCCGTCGGCCAGCCAGAAATCCACCAGTGCGATGGCGGGGGCGCCGCGTTGGGCGATGGTCCGCAGGGCCTCGGGCGGGCTGCCTGCGCTCACCGCATCGTCCAGTTTCTTGTGTAACCGCAGGAACGCGGCCATGCCGTGCGCGACGAGAGGGTGGTCGTCCACGACCAGCCCGTAGGGGTCGCCGCCAGGGCGCTGGGAGTCAGAAAAGCTCAAGGAAACTTCCGTGCCGGTGCAGGCTGCCCGCCCTCGGAACCGGTGCACCGCGTAACAAATACCCCCCGAAAGGGGGGAGGGCATGGGATGCAATGTACTGAAAATCACCCGCTCCTTGTACCGAACCGGGCGGATATCGTCCGCGTCCGTTGCTTTGATGCCAGTCACCCCGACGCAGGGGCGTGCCGGCGCCTGTGTGCCGGACCACGCGCGTCCGCTGCGATCGTGGGTGTTCTCCCTCCCGGGAGGGCACCTGTTCAACCCCCTTTTCAGGAAACAAAACATGAACACTGCGGACCTGACCCGCCGAACGGCTGCGGCCTTGATCGTCTCGCTGCTGGCCGCCTGCGGCGGAAGCGACGGCAGCGGCGACCCCACGGCACCGACCGCCCCGGGAACGCCCGCACCCGCCCCCTCGCCCGAGCCGACCACGCCCGCCCCGGCGCCGTCGCCCGCCCCGGCCCCCGCCAGCGTGACCGGCCAATACCGCCAGGAAAGCGCGGCCACGTCGATGGATGCCGCCCTGGCGGCCATGAACGCCCAGGGCGCCCAGGGCTACGCGTTCGTTTCCACCTTCGTGGCCGATGCCGGTGGCAGCGCGCAGGCATCGGGCGACTTCTACCTGCAGGACACGGCCCATGCCGGCTCGCGCCTGCAGTACGCGGCCATCGCACAGCCCGCCACGGCGGACGCGCTGCTCAACCAGCAGGGCGCGGGCGGCTTCGCGTACAAGGCGCCTTTGTCGTTCGGTTCGGCATCGGGCATCCGCGGCCTCTTCGTGAAGGACACCTCCAAGTCCCTGACCTACACCTATGAGCGGCAGCCCATGTCGTCCGCACTGTCGCGCGACGGCTTCGTGGCCCAGCTCAACGCGCAGGGCGCGCGCGGTTTTCGCCTGGTGGGGCCGATGGTGGCAGGCAGTGAATCCTTCAACCTCTACATGAAGGATTCGTCGGCCAATACCTATGCCTACGTGGGCCTGGACGGCTTGCCGTCGTCCCCAGCCACCTACGGCGACGCATTGCGGCAGCGGCTGGACGAGCAGGGCGGGCAAGGCCGCCTGTGGATCGGAGACTTCGTGCTGCAGGCAGGCGCGAGCGCGAGCATCTTCGAAAAGAGCGCGGCCCAGAGCGGTGCCATCCGCTACAGCGTGGAGCCGTCGAGCGGTGCGCAGAGCCTGGCGCAGCTGCAGTCCCAGTTCAATGCGCGGGCGGCCCAGGGCCTGTTCTATTACAGCGACTTGGGTGTCACCGATGTCGGCACCAGCCAGAGTGCGCGGTTCTCGGTCTCGGTCGGGGGCGCGCTCGCGATGCGCAACCCCTTGGCGGGCATCACCTACCCGTAAAGATCGGCAGCGTCCGGGCCGCCGCAGGCATGCGGTAGATTCCGGGGCTGGTTTCCAGCGGCGCCGGCTTCGGCGCCGCCGGATGCATCGCACGCAGTGCCTGTGCTGCCTGCACCCTCGCGCCGATCCTGCGCGTTCCCGCCCCGACCCTGCCATGCCCCCATCCGTCCTGCCCTCTTCCTACGACGCCGTGCTGTTCGACTGCGACGGCGTGCTCGTGGACAGCGAACCCATCACCCACCGCGTGCTGCGCGACCGGCTCGAAGCCTCGGGCTGGTCGCTCACGCCCGAGGAATGCCTGGCCATCTTCCTGGGCAAGGCCGTGCGCAGCGAGGCGGCGCGCATCGAGGCCGAAACCGGCCAGCCGCTGACCGACGCCTGGATGGCCGACTTCTATGCGCGCCGCAATGCCGCGCTGCAGGCCGAGCTGGGCCCCATTCCCGGCGCCCCCGATGCCGTGCGGGCCGTGCATGCGCGGCTCGGTGTGCGCATCGCCTGCGCGTCGGGCGCCGACCGCTTCAAGGTGGAGCTGCAACTGGCCAAGGTGGGCCTGACGTCGTTCTTCCAGGGCCGCGTCTTCAGCGGCCACGAAATGCCCCGCACCAAGCCCGCGCCCGATGTGTACCTGGCCGCGGCTGCCGCGCTGGGCGTGGCGCCGGCGCGCTGCCTGGTGGTGGAGGACTCGGTCACGGGCGTGCAGGCCGGCGTGGCGGCGGGCGCCACGGTGGTCGGCTACAGCCCGGCGCCCGTGGGACATGGGTCGGCCCAGGCGCTGCGCGCCGCCGGGGCGGTGCATGTGATGCTCCACATGGCCGAATTGCCCGAACTGCTGGGTTGAAGGAGAGGCGGCGGCACGGCGGCCACGGGCTGCCGGTGCCGTCGGGGCGGGTGACCGGGGCGGCCATGCCGACGCGCCTTCGCAGCACGGGGCATGGGTTCGCTCCGCCGCGGCAGGTCCGGGGTTTTTGCTCCCACGATCCGAAGCGGTGGGATGGGACGTGGTGCGCGGCACCGCTTGCTGCCCTCCCTCAGGAGCCGCCCATGTCGATTCAGTTTCCCAAGAACCTTTTCTCCCGTTTCAACAGCGCCTCCGAACGCGGGGCCAACGCCGTTCCGGAGTACCGGGAGCCTGCACGGCAGGGCCGCTCCAAGCCCGGTGCGGGCACGGGGCCGATGCCCCAGCGCAGGGCGGCGGGCCACCCGGCCGACAGCGCCACTGCCACCGACCGACGGGGGCCTGCTCCGCAGAAGTTCGCGGGACACGCCAGCGCCCATGCCCGGCGGCCGGGCGCGCCACCGATCGTTCCGGTAAAGCCGACGGTCGCGCAGGTGCTGTCCAGCATCCCGTTGCACGAAGTCGACCGCATGAGCCCGATGCAGGTCAAGCAGTTCACGAAGCTCCTGGGCGGTCGCACCCTGGGCGTGGACCCCGCGCTGCTGGCCAGGAACTGGAAGCTGCTGTGCAGCCAGTTCAAAGGGCCTGAGCTGCAGCAGTTGCTGTTGAAGAAGACCGCCGACGTGATGAAGTTCCTGACGGCGCCGGCGCTGCCCAAATCGCCTGCGGCCCAGGTGCTGGCCGTGTTCCAGTTGCATGAGATCGACCGCATGGACCCACCGAGGCTGAAGGATCTCGTGGCGATCCTGGGCGGGCATGCCCAGGGCAAGGGCCCCGAGGTCCGTGCCGAGAACTGGCAGCGGCTGCGCGAGAACTTCACCGAGCCGGAACTGAAGCAGTTGTTATTGAACGACACCGCCGGTGTGGTGGATTTTCTGACGGCTTTGCCGCCCCCGCCGAAAGCGGACGCCGGAGGTGCCAAGGCGGATGCCGGCCCCAAGCCAGACAACGGTCCCCGGCCGCAAGCGGAGCCCCGGCCGAATCCAGGTCCCCGGCCGAATGCGGGCGCCGGGCGGCAGGAGGCGCCGAAGCCCTCCGCCAAGGTGCAGCAGGAGCCGGCGGCGGTGCCCGCGGCCGCAGGAGCCAAGCCCATCGCCCTCGCCGGGATGAAGCGGGAGGCGGCGTTCCAGGCGCTGAAGGACCGCGGCATGTCGCACGTGCAACTGCAGCAGATGCGGCAGGATTTTCTCGATCAGGTCAACCACGGCAGTGGCGCGTCGGGCGACGCATTGAGCGCCAAGTACCGGGCGTTCATCACCGACGACCTGTCGCAATCGGGCACCTTGCGCAGCTATGCCAAGCTGTTCGTGCGCCCCATTGCGGACGAGGCCAGCACCGGCAAGGCATAGGTCGCAGGCCCTGGCCGGATCAACCCCCGCCTGTGAGCCGGGCGGCACGGCGGAACGCGGCGGGGGACTGCCCCGTCCAGCCCCGAAACGCGCGGATGAAGCTCTTTTCGTTGAGGAAGCCCGCGGCCTGCGCCACCTGCTTGATCGGCCGGTCGGTGCGGTGCAGCCATTCGATGGCGCGGTGCTGGCGCACCTCGTCTTTCAGCGCCTGCAGCGACGCGCCTTCTTCCTTGAGCTGGCGGTGCAGCGTGCGCGGCGACAGGTGCAGCCGCTCGGCCAGTGCGTCCGCGCCCTGCAGCGTGCCGGTGTCGGCTGCCAGCGCCTGCCGCACGCGCTGCACCAGCAGGCGGTCGCGCCGGTACTGGCGCACGGTCAGGGGCAGCGCGCGCTGCAGCATGGTGCGCAGCGCGTTCTCGTCGCGCTGCAGCGGCATTGCCAGGTAGCGCGCATCGAAGCGCAGCGCGGCATGCGGCGCGCGGAAGGCGATGGGGCCGGCGAACAGCAGCGGATAGGCCGCCTGGTGCGGCGGCGGCGCGAAGGGAAAATCCGCGCCCTGCAGCGGCAGGCGCGAATCGATGAGCCAGCAGGCCAGCCCCAGCGCGTTGCGCAGCATCGAGACCAGGCAGAACTCGCGCAGCGTGCCCAGGTCGCGGTGTTCGGTGATCGCCAGCGTGGCGGTGGCGCCGTCGCTGGTCAGGTGCAGGGCGATGTCGTCGGTCAGCAGGCCGTGGTGGCGGCACCAGCGCTGCAGGGCCAGGCCCAGGTGCGGCGCGCTGATCGAGGCCCGCGCCAGCATGCCGTAGCTGCCCCAGGGCAGGCGCCGGCCGAACCAGCCCAGGGCCTCGTCGTCCAGTTCGCGCATGGCGCCGTCGGAGAGCTGCTCCATCTGCAGCGCCGTGATGCGCCCGTGCGGATGCGCGATGTCCGATGGCGTGATTTGTGCCTGCCGCAGCACGGCCGAGGCATCCATGCCGCGCTGGGTGTAGGCCTGCACGATGGCCCGCACGAAGGCCATGGGCGTGGCGGCGGTGGGCGCATGGGGGGCGGTGCGGGGCAGGGCGGTGGCGGGTTCGGGCATGGGGGGAGTTTGCCTTGCGTGGCGCATATTGCAACCTTTGTGACCCCATCTGTCATGCGGTCCGGGCCCGGGCGGGCGTATGCTGCGGCCCATCGCCGTTCCCGGCCGGGCCGGGGGCGTGCCACACGAGGAGACATTGCCATGGACCCAGTGAGCCCGACTGCCCCGTTGACTTCCGCCTTTGCACGCGGCAGCACGGCGGTGCCCCTGATCGAGCAGATGATCGGCGCCTTCTTCAGCGACATGGCGCAGCGCCAGCCGGACCGCGAGGCGCTGGTGAGCGTGCACCAGCGCCTGCGCTACACCTACGGCCAGCTGCACACCGAGGTGCGCCGCCTGGCCAGCGCGCTGCTGGGGCTGGACCTGAACCCGGGCGACCGGGTGGGCATCTGGTCGCACAACAACGCCGAATGGGTGCTCATGCAGCTGGCCACGGCGCAGGTGGGCCTGGTGCTGGTCAACATCAACCCCGCCTACCGCACCTCGGAGGTGGAATACGCGCTCAACAAGGTCGGTTGCAAGGCGCTGGTGACGATGGCGCGCTTCAAGACCAGCGACTACCTGGGCATGCTGCGCGAACTGGCGCCGCAGTGGGCCGCCGGCACGCCTGGCGCACTGCAGTCCGACCGGTTGCCGCAGCTGCGCACGGTGGTGTGGATCGACGGCGCGCCGGGAGACGCGGCGGGCGGTGGCGACCCGCCCGGACTGCTGCGGTTTTCCGAACTGGTGGCGCGCGGCGACGCGCAGGATGCACGCATCGATGCCGTGGCCGCCACGCTGGGCGCCGACGACCCCATCAACATCCAGTTCACGAGCGGCACCACGGGCTTTCCGAAGGGCGCCACGCTCACGCACCGCAACATCCTGAACAACGGGTTCTTCATCGGCGAGTGCATGCGGCTCACCCCCGAGGACCGGCTGTGCATTCCCGTGCCGCTGTACCACTGCTTCGGCATGGTGCTGGGCAACCTGGCCTGCCTCACGCACGGAGCGGCCATCGTGTACCCGAGCGACGGCTTCGATCCGCTCAAGGTGCTGGAGACGGTGCAGGCCGAGCGCTGCACCGGCCTGCACGGCGTGCCCACCATGTTCATCGCCGAGCTGGACCACCCGCGCTTCGCCGAGTTCGACCTGTCCACGCTGCGCACCGGCATCATGGCCGGCTCGCCGTGCCCCATCGAGGTGATGAAGCGCGTGGTGAGCGACATGCACCTGTCGGAGATCACCATCGCCTACGGCATGACCGAAACCAGCCCGGTCAGTTGCCAGAGCAGCACCGAGACGCCGCTGGACAAGCGCGTGTCCACCGTGGGCCAGGTGCAGCCGCACCTGGAGATCCAGATCATCGACCCCGAATCCGGCGCCGTGGTGCCCGTGGGCGAGCGCGGCGAGCTGTGCACGCGCGGCTACTCGGTCATGCACGGCTACTGGGACGACCCGGCCAGGACCCGCGAGGCCATCGACGATGCCGGCTGGATGCACACCGGCGACCTGGCCACCATGGATGCCGAGGGTTATGTGAACATCGTCGGCCGCATCAAGGACATGGTGATCCGCGGCGGCGAGAACGTGTACCCGCGCGAGATCGAGGAGTTTCTCTACCGCCACCCGCAGGTGCAGGACGTGCAGGTGGTGGGTGTGCCCGATGCCCGGTACGGCGAAGAGCTGTGCGCCTGGATCATTCCCAAGCCCGGCACGGCCGCACCCACCGAGGACGACATCCGCGCGTTCTGCAAGGGGCAGATCGCGCACTACAAGGTGCCGCGCTACATCCGATTCGTCGCCGAGTTCCCGATGACGGTGACCGGCAAGATCCAGAAATTCAAGATCCGCGACGCCATGAAAGAACAGCTCGGCCTGCAGGAAAGCACCACCGCATGATCCTCGAATCCCAACTCAATGCCCGCTCGGCCGACTTCCTGGCCAATGCCGCCGCCATGCGCGCCCTGGTCGATGACCTGCGCGCCCGCACCGCCCAGGTGGCCCAGGGCGGCGGCGAAGCCGCCCGCGCCAAGCACACGGCCCGCGGCAAGCTGCTGCCGCGCGAACGCGTGCAGATGCTGCTGGACCCCGGCACGCCGTTCCTCGAACTGGCGCCCCTGGCCGCGCTCAACATGTACAACAACGACGCGCCCGGCGCCGGGCTGATCGCCGGCATCGGCCGCGTGAGCGGCGTGGACTGCATGGTGGTGTGCAACGACGCCACGGTGAAGGGCGGCACCTACTACCCCATGACGGTGAAGAAGCACCTGCGCGCGCAGGAGGTGGCCGCGCAGAACCACCTGCCGTGCATCTACCTGGTGGATTCCGGCGGCGCCAACCTGCCCAACCAGGACGAAGTGTTTCCCGACCGCGATCACTTCGGCCGCATCTTCTACAACCAGGCGCACATGAGCGCGCAGGGCATCGCGCAGATCGCCGTGGTGATGGGCTCGTGCACCGCCGGCGGCGCCTACGTGCCGGCCATGAGCGACGAATCCATCATCGTCAAGAACCAGGGCACCATCTTCCTGGGCGGCCCGCCGCTGGTGAAGGCGGCCACGGGCGAGGTCGTGACGGCCGAGGACTTAGGGGGCGGCGACGTGCACACGCGCCTGTCCGGCGTGGCCGACCACCTGGCGCAAAACGACCTGCACGCGCTGCAGCTGGCCCGCAACGCGGTGCGCAATTTGAATAGAAACAAGGCCCATGCCGGGGAATTGCATGCCTCCGTTGCTCCTAAATTCATAGCGGATGAGCTGTACGGCGTGATTCCGGTGGACACGCGCAAGCCCTTCGACGTGCGCGAGATCATCGCCCGCATCGTCGACGGCAGCGAGTTCGACGAGTTCAAGGCGCGCTACGGCACCACGCTGGTCACGGGCTTCGCGCGCATCGAGGGCATGCCCGTGGGCATCATCGCCAACAACGGCATCCTGTTCAGCGAGTCCGCGCTCAAGGGCGCGCACTTCATCGAGCTGTGCTGCCAGCGCAAGATCCCGCTGGTGTTCTTGCAGAACATCACCGGCTTCATGGTGGGCCGCAAGTACGAGAACGAGGGCATCGCGCGCAACGGCGCCAAGATGGTCACCGCCGTGGCCACCGCCGCCGTGCCCAAGTTCACCATCGTCATCGGTGGCTCGTTCGGCGCGGGCAACTACGGCATGTGCGGGCGGGCGTATTCGCCGCGCTTCCTGTGGATGTGGCCCAACGCGCGCATCTCCGTCATGGGCGGCGACCAGGCCGCGAGCGTGCTCGCCACCGTCAAGCGCGACGGCATCGAGGGCAAGGGCGGCCAGTGGAGTGCCGAGGAGGAAGAGGCCTTCAAGGCCCCCATCCGCCAGCAGTACGAGAGCCAGGGCCACCCCTACTACGCCACCGCGCGCCTGTGGGATGACGGCGTGATCGACCCTGCCGACACGCGCCGCGTGCTGGCGCTGGGCCTGTCGGCCACGCGCAATGCACCCATCGAAGACACGAAGTTCGGCCTGTTCCGCATGTGATGGCCGGTCCGCCGAAGACTCCGACGCAGATCCCGCCATGACCCTTCGCCGACATGCCCTGGCCTGGCTGCTGCGCTGTGCGCTCCTGCTGGGCGCCTTGCCCGCCCTGGCGCAGCTGGCGCCGTCCACACCGCCCCCGCTGGATGCCACGCTGCGCGAGCAGATCGTGATGGTGCCCAAGGGCGAAGGGCTGCTGGCCACCGAGCTGGAAACCACCGTGTACCGCCCGGCGGGCACGGGGCCGTTTCCCGTCGTCGTGATCAACCACGGCAAGGCCAACGGCAATCCGCGCCTGCAGGAGCGTGCGCGCTATCTGGCGGCCGCCCGCGTGTTCGTGGAGCGCGGCTACCTCGTGGTGATCCCGATGCGCCAGGGCTTCTCGCGGTCCACGGGCGCCTACCTGGGCAGCGGCTGCAACGTGGAAGGCAATGGCCGCAACCAGGCCGAGGACGTGCAGGCCGCGCTGGCCTACGTGCGCGGCCTGCCGGATGCGGACAGCCAGCGCATCGTGGTCGTCGGCCAGTCGCACGGCGGCCTGACCACCCTGGCGCTGGGCACGCTGAACCCGCCCGGTGTGCGCGGGCTCATCAATTTCGCCGGCGGGCTGCGGCAGGAGCAATGCCCCGGCTGGGAAAACAACCTGGCCAGCGCCTTCGGTGCCTACGGCCAGGGCACGCGCCTGCCGTCGCTGTGGTTCTACGGCGACAACGATTCGTACTGGCCCACCTCGCTGTACCGCGACATGTACGCGCGCTACGTGGCGGCCGGTGGGCGGGCGCAGTTGGTGGCGTATGGCCGGTTCGGAACCGATTCGCACCGGCTGTTCGCCTCGCAAAGCGGCGTGCCGGTCTGGCTGCCGGAGGTGGAGCGCTTCCTGGCCGGCCTGGGTCTGCCGTCCCGGCCGGTGACGCACATCCCGCTGATGCCGCACGACAGCGCCGTGCCCCGGGCCACCGACGCCTACCCCGTCGCCGATGCGTCGGCCATCCCCTACGTGCGCGATGCGGCACGGGAGGGCTACCGCAAGTTTCTGGCGGCGCCGTGGCCCCGTGCCTACGCCATCGCGCCCAGCGGCGCCTGGGCTTATTACTACGGCCGGGCCGATGCCATGGCCGCGGCGGTGGCCCGCTGCAACGAAAACGCCAAGGCGGCGACCTGCCACCTGTATGCCGTGGACGACCATGTCGTGTGGGAGGCGCCGTGAGCCCGCACGTTCGCCCGCCGCACGCATCCGGCCGCATCCGCGTTCGCCCTTTTCTCCAGAGCACCGAGGAACCCACCCATGAACTCCGTCCAGACAGCCTATGACGGCGCCGTGGCGCGCATCACGCTGGCCCAGCCCGATCTGCGCAACGCCTTCAACGACGAAACCATTGCCGCGCTCACGTCCGCCTTCGCGCAGGCCGGCGCCCGCGACGACGTGCGTGCCGTGGTGCTGGCCGCGCAGGGCTCGGCCTTTTGTGCCGGCGCCGACCTGAACTGGATGCGCCGCATGGCCGACTACACGCGCGAGGAGAACGTGGCCGACGCCGGCGCGCTGGCCGAGATGCTGCGCACCATCTACGAATGCCCCAAGCCCACCATCGCCCGCGTGCAGGGCGACGTGTATGCCGGCGGCATGGGCCTGGTGGCGGCCTGCGACATGGCGGTGGCCGTCGATACGGCGGGCTTTTGCCTGTCGGAGGTGAAGCTGGGGCTCATCCCCGCGACCATCAGCCCCTATGTGATCCGCGCCATGGGCACACGCGCGGCCCACCGCTACTTCCTGACCGCCGAGCGCTTCGGCGCGGCCGAGGCCTTGCACCTCGGCTTCGTGCACGCGGTGGTGGAGTTCGAGCAGCTCGACGACACGGTGGATGCCTGGCTCAAGGCGCTCACCAGCGCCAGCCCGGCCGCGGTGCGCGCGTGCAAGCGGCTGGTGCAGGACGTGGCGGGCCGCGACATCGATGCCGCGCTCATCGCCGCCACGGTGCAGGGCATTGCCGACATCCGCGCCAGCGACGAAGGCCGCGAGGGCGTGCAGGCCTTCCTGCAAAAGCGCAAGCCGTCCTGGCTGCCGGTCTGACCGCGCCACCGGAACCCGCCATGGACGCGCTCTGGCTGCACATCGTTCAGTGGCTCCACGCCGCAGGGCTGCACGTGGACCCCGGCACCGCCCGCGACGTGGCGGCCGGCGCGGCCCAGGCCACTTCGGCGATGGATCTGCCAGGCCTGCTGGCGCTGGCCGCCGCGCTCGGCTGGGCCAGCGGGTTCCGGCTCTATGCGGTGGTCTTCCTCGTGGGGCTCATGGGTGCGGGCGGCTGGCTGCCGTTGCCTGCCGGGCTGCACGTGCTGCAGCACCCGGCCGTGCTGGCCGTGAGCGGACTGCTGCTGTGCGTGGAGTTCTTCGCCGACAAGGTGCCCTGGCTGGACAGCGCCTGGGATGCGGTGCACACCGTCATCCGCATTCCCGGCGGCGCGTTGCTGGCCGCGGGCGTGTTCGGCGCCGACAACGCCACCATGGGCCTCGTTGCGGGGCTGCTCGGCGGTTCGCTCTCGGCCACGGCACTGGCCACGAAGATGACCACGCGCGCCGCGGCCAACACCTCGCCCGAGCCGTTCTCCAACTGGCTGCTGTCGTTCTTCGAGGACGGCCTGGTGGTGGCCGTCGTGTGGATGGCCACGCAGCACCCGGTGCTGTTCGGCATCGCGCTGGTGGTGATGCTGGTGCTGTCGGCGCTGCTGCTGATCGTGCTTTTCAAGTTCCTGCGTGCCGTGCTGCGGCGCGTGTCGTCCCTCTTTTCCGGTCCTGCGAAGGTGGTTTGAATGTTCTCCAAAATCCTGATTGCCAACCGCGGTGAAAACGGCCGCATCGCAGCCGTTTCGGCCAATGGCGTGGCGCGCGCAGCGTGCGCAGGCGATTTCTCCGCGGAGGTGGCCCATGTTTAAGAAGATCCTGATTGCCAACCGCGGTGAAAGCGGTTGCATCGCAGCCGTTTCGGTAAATGGCGTGGCACGCGCAGCGTGCGCAGGCGGTTTCACCGCGGAGGTGGCCCATGTTTAAGAAGATCCTGATTGCCAACCGCGGTGAAATCGCCTGCCGTGTGGCGGCCACCGCCCGCCGGCTCGGCGTGAAGACCGTGGCCGTGTACTCCGATGCCGACGCCGGCGCCAAGCACGTCGCTGCATGCGACGAGGCCGTGCACATCGGCGGCAGTTCGCCCAAGGAAAGCTACCTGCAGTGGCAGCGCATCATCGACGCGGCCCGGACCACGGGCGCGCAGGCCGTGCACCCCGGCTACGGCTTTCTGTCGGAGAACGAGGAATTCGCCCAGGCCTGCGCGGATGCCGGGCTGGTGTTCATCGGCCCGCCCCCGTCCGCCATCCAGGCCATGGGCCTGAAGGCCGAGTCCAAGCAGCTCATGGAAAAGGCTGGCGTGCCCCTGGTGCCGGGCTACCACGGCGCCGACCAGGACCCCGCGCTGCTGCAGCGCGAGGCCGACCGCATCGGCTACCCCGTGCTCATCAAGGCCAGCGCGGGCGGCGGCGGCAAGGGCATGCGCGCGGTGGACCGGTCGGAAGACTTCGCCGCCGCCCTGGCGTCGTGCCAGCGCGAGGCCATCAACAGCTTCGGCGACGACGCGGTGCTCATCGAAAAATACGTGCAGCGCCCGCGCCACATCGAGATCCAGGTGTTCGGCGACACGCTGGGCCACTGCGTGTACCTGTTCGAGCGCGACTGTTCGGTGCAGCGGCGCCACCAGAAGGTGCTGGAAGAAGCCCCGGCCCCCGGCATGACCCCGGCCATGCGCGCCGAGATGGGCAACGCCGCCGTGGCCGCCGCCCGCGCGGTGAACTACGTGGGCGCGGGCACGGTGGAGTTCATCGTGGAGCAGCGGGCCGATGGGTCCATGGACTTCTTCTTCATGGAGATGAACACCCGCTTGCAGGTGGAGCACCCGGTGACCGAGGCCATCACCGGCCAGGACTTGGTGGAGTGGCAACTGCGCGTGGCCTGCGGCGAGCCTTTGCCGCTGGCGCAGGACCAGCTGCGCATCGGAGGCCATGCCATCGAGGCGCGCATCTGCGCCGAGAACCCCGACAACCAGTTCCTGCCCGCCACCGGCACGCTGCAGGTGTACCGCAAGCCGGAGGCCACCAGCTTCGAGCGCGCGCCCCTGGGCAGCGGCGGTGTGCGCATCGATGACGGCGTGCGCGAAGGCGACGCCATCAGCCCCTTCTACGACTCGATGATCGCCAAGCTCATCGTGCACGGCGACACGCGCGAGCAGGCGCTGGCCCGGCTCGACGAGGCGCTGGCGCAGACCCGCATCGTGGGCCTGTCCACCAACGTGCAGTTCCTGCGCCGCGTGGCCCGTACCGATTCGTTCGTGCAGGCCAACCTGGACACGGCCCTGATCCCGCGCGAGCAGGCCGTGCTGTTCCACCAGGAGCCGGTGGGCCTGCCGCTGGCCGCGGCGGCAGCGGTGGCCCGGACGCTGCAGCGCGAGCGCGCCACGGAAGGGGCCGACCCGTTCAGCCGCCGCGACGGCTGGCAATCGCACGGCGTGACGCGCCGCCGGTTCGCGTTCGAGTTCGGCGGCCAGCCTGCCAACGCCTGGCTCACCTACGCCGCGGGCGGCGCGATGGAGCTGGCGGTGGGCGAGGGCGATGCCGCCGTGGCGGGGCCGCTGGCCTTCACCGCCGATGGCGATGGCCTGGACCTGCACTTCGCCGGCCAGCGCACGCGCGCGGTAGTGCATGCCCAGGGGGAGACCGACCACGTCTTCACGCCGCGCGGCGCCACGCAGATCGTCGCCATCGACCTGCTGGCCCATGCGGGCGAGGCGCAGTCCGAAGGCGGACGCCTGACCGCGCCCATGCCCGGCAAGGTGGTGTCGTTCGCCGTGAAAGCGGGCGACGCCGTGACGAAGGGCCAGGCCCTGGCCGTGATGGAGGCCATGAAGATGGAGCACACCATCGCCGCGCCCGTGGACGGCACGGTGCAGGAGCTGCTCTATGCGCCCGGCGACCAGGTGACCGAAGGCGCCGAACTGCTCAAGCTCTCGCCCGCGTGACAGCGCGCAATCCGCAGCCGCGATACGCTCCTGGGCCATGAACATCACCTTCTGCTGTACGCACACCAAGGCCGAGCCCTGGCTGCAGGGCCTGCAGGCCGCGCTCCCCGGGGCGCACATCACCGTCTGGCAACCGGGCGCGCCCCCGGCCGATTTCGCCGTGGTCTGGGCACCGCCCCAGCAGTTCATGGACGAGCAGGCCGGCATCCAGGCGCTCTTCAACATCGGCGCGGGCGTGGATGCGCTGCTGGCGCTGCGCCTGCCGCCCGGCGCGCAGGTGGTGCGGCTGGACGATGCCGGCATGGCCGTGCAGATGGCCGAATACGTGTGCCATGCGGTGGTGCGCCACTTCCGCGAGTTCGAGGCCTACGAGGCCGACATGCGAGCGGGGGGCTGGGCCTACCGCCGGCCGCGCCTGCGCGGCGACTTCTCCGTCGGCGTCATGGGCCTGGGGGTGCTGGGCGAGCGCGTGGCGAAGGCGCTGGCGCACTTCGAGTTCCCGGTGAACGGCTGGAGCCGCTCGCCCAAGGCCGTGGAGGGCGTGAGGGCCTTTCATGGCGCGGCGGGTTTCGACGGTTTCCTGGCTACCAGCCGCGTGCTGGTGAACCTGCTGCCGCTCACGCCCGACACGCAGGACATCATGAACCGCGACACGCTCTCGCGCCTGCAGCCGGGCGGCTATGTCGTCAACGTGGCGCGGGGCGCGCACCTGGTCGAAGACGACCTGATCGCCCTCATCGACGCCGGCCACCTGGCCGGGGCCACGCTCGACGTGTTCCGCACCGAGCCGCTGCCCGCCGACCACCCGCTTCGCACGCACCCCCGCATCACGACCACGCCCCACACCTCCGCCCGCACGCTGCGCGAAGAAAGCATCGCCCAGATCGCGCGCAAGATCGCCGCCATGCAGCGCGGCGAGCCGGTGGCCGGCATCGTGGACCCCCGGCGCGGCTACTAGGCCACGGGCGCCGCCCCGCATTCATCACCGCAGGATTTTCCCCATGAGCAGCAGCATTCCTTCCCGCGTCAAACTCGTCGATGTCGGTCCGCGCGACGGCCTTCAGAACGAAAAGTCTCCCGTGCCCGCCGCGGTCAAGATCGGTCTCGTGCACCGCCTGCAGGCGGCCGGGCTGACGGAGATCGAGGTCACCAGCTTCGTCTCGCCCAAGTGGGTGCCCCAGATGGCGGACAACGTGGAGGTGATGGCGGGCATCGAGCGCCAGCCCGGCGTGCGCTATTCGGTGCTCACGCCCAACCTCAAGGGCTACGAGGCCGCCGTGCCCACGCGGCCCGACGAGATCGTCGTCTTCGGTTCGGCCAGCGAGGCCTTCAGCCAGAAGAACATCAACTGCAGCATCGCCGAGAGCATCGAGCGCTTCGCGCCGGTGGTCGAGGCGGCGCGCGCGGCGGGCATTGCCGTGCGGGGCGCCATGAGCTGCACCGTGGGCTGCCCCTACGAGGGCGAGGTGGCGCCCGAGCGCGTGGCGTACCTGGCGGGCCTGATGAAGCAGATCGGCGTGCAGCACGTGGGCGTGGCCGACACCATCGGCGTGGGCACGCCGCGCAAGGTGCAGCGCGCCATGGAAGCCACCTTGCAGCACTACGGCATCGACGCGGTGTCGGGCCACTTCCACGACACCTACGGGCAGGCGCTGGCCAACACGCTGGCCTCGCTGGAGATGGGCGTGTGGCAGTACGACACCTCCGTGGCGGGCCTTGGCGGGTGCCCCTACGCCAAGGGCGCCACGGGAAACGTGGCGACCGAAGACGTGGTCTACATGCTGCATGGCATGGGCATCGACACGGGCATCGACCTGGATGCGCTCATCGATGCGGGCGCGTACATCAGCGACTTCCTGGGCCGGCCGTCCAACTCGCGCGCCGCCAAGGCGCTGCTCACCAAGCGCCTGGGCTGAGGCCGCGCGTGGCCTGAGCGCTGGGTGCGGTCAGCCGCCAGACAGCGGCGCGGCCACGTTCTGCAATTGCTCCTTGAGGTGCGCGAGAAAGGATTGCGCCGCGCGTGACAGCGTGCGGCCCATCAGCGTCTGCACCTCGATGTTGCGCAGGTCCAGGCCCCGGTCGCGCAGGCGCACGCAGGCCATCTCCTCGCGCTCGATCTGGTAGCGCATGGTGATCTCGCCCGAGATGGACACGCCCTCGGGCTCGTGCTTGACGAACCCGAACAGGCTGGCGATGTAGTTGCTGGTGAGCACGGGGTCGATCTGCACCTTCTGGCGGCTGCACGCGATGTCGAACAGTTGCCGCACGGTGGTGTCCATTTCGGGCAGTGCCACGGGGTGGTTCTGCAGCTGCGACAGGCTGACCTGCTGAAAGCGCGTCAGCGGATGGCCGCGCTGCACCACGGCCAGCACGGGCGAGGGCTGCAGCAGCTCGATGCGGATGTCCTTTTCGGCGCTGCGGCTCATGGTGATGCCGATGTCCGCATCGCCCAGCAGCACGCGCCGCGTGCTTTCGGCCGGCGGAAACACCCCCAGGTGGAACTGGATGCCCGGGTGCCGCCGCCGGAAATCGCTGATGAGCCGGGGCAGGAATTCCAGCGCGAAGCCCTCCGACGAGGCCAGGCGCACCCGCCCGCGCTCCATGCCCTGCAGCGCCTGCATTTCATGCACCACGCGCTCCGCGTCGTGCGCGGACTTCTGCGCATGCACCGCCAGCAGCTCGCCCGCCGCACTGGGCACCATGCCGCGCGCGTGGCGGTCGAACAGCGTCGCGCCCAGGAGGTCTTCCAGGTGCGCGATGTGTCGGCTGATGGCCGAACCGGCCACGTTCAACCGCTGCGAGGCCTCGCTGATCGAGCCGCAGCGCACCACCTCCAGGAAGTAGCGCAGGGCCGTGTCCTGCAATTGGCGGGCAACGATCTGCGAGCGTTTCATGGCGGTGGGCGATGGGGCGTGGTGCGCTGCGGCAATCCCCCAAGCATAGGCGCAATGCGGTGCAAGCATTGCCTTTTTGAGATCGCTCGCCGCGATATTCGGTAATGGCGGAAACGCCTTCGAGGTCCCATTCTTGCTCCCGTTCACTGTGTTTCCTGTTTCATCACGATGAAGGAGTTCGCAATGGGGCATTTATTCACCCACTGGGTGCGCCGGGGCTGTCTGGCACTGGGCATGATGGTTTTCGGGGCCGGCGCGCACGCTGGCAAGGCCAACGACACGCTGACCTACGCGTCGGACAACGAGGTCGAGAACGTGAGCCCGTACCACAACAACATGCGCGAGGGCGTCGTGCTCGCGGCCATGGCGTGGGACACGCTGCTCTACCGCGACACGAAGACGGGCGAGCTCAAGCCGCAGCTCGCCACCGCCTGGAAGTGGGAGTCGCCCACCGCGCTGCTGGTCACGCTGCGCCAAGGCGTCACGTTCCACAACGGCGACAAGTTCACGGCCGACGATGTGGCCTACACCTTCAACGTGGTGACCGGCCCCGACGCCAAGATCGCCACGCGCCAGAACACCGACTGGATCAAGGGCGTGGACAAGGTGAGCGACTACGAGGTGCGCATCCACCTCAAGACGCCGTTCCCCGCGGCGCTGGAATACCTGGCCGGCCCCACGCCCATCTACCCCGCAGCCTATTTCACCAAGGTGGGGCTGGAAGGTTTCAGCAAGGCGCCGGTGGGCAGCGGCCCCTACAAGATCACCAGCGTGGTGCCGGGGCAGGGCGTGACCATGGTGAAGAACACTGCCTACTTCAAGGACAGCCCTGCGGGCCAGCCCAAGATCGGTACCGTGAAGTTCACCGTCATCCGCGACCCGGAAGCCCGCATGGCCCAGCTGATGACCGGCGCGGTGGACTGGATCTGGCGCGTGCCGGCCGACCAGGCCGATTCGCTGAAGGCCGCGCCCAACCTCTCGGTGCTGAGCGGCGAGACCATGCGCGTGGGCTTCATCTCCATCAACAACAACGGCACCACGCCCGAGGCTGCGCCCTTCAAGGACCCCCGCGTGCGCCAGGCGCTCAACTACGCCATCAACCGCAAGGGTCTGGCCGACAGCCTGGTGCGCGGCGGCAGCCAGCCGGTGTATGCGCCGTGCTTTCGCACGCAGTTCGGCTGCGACACCAGCAAGGTGCAGCAGTACGAATACAACCCGGCCAAGGCCAAGGCGCTGCTGGCCGAGGCGGGCTACCCGAACGGCTTCGACACCGCGCTGTGGGCCTACCGCGAGCGCGAGTACGCCGAGGCGATGATCGGCGACCTGCGCAAGGTCGGCATCCGCGCGCGGCTGCACTTCGTGCAGTACCCGGCGCTGCGCACCGAGTTGCGCGCCGGCCGTGCACCGCTCACGTTCCAGGCCTGGGGATCGTTCTCGATCAACGACGCTTCGGCCTTCGTGGGCAACTTCTTCAAGGGCGGCCCGGACGACACCGCCAAGGACCCGCAGGTCATCGCGCTGATGCAGACGGCCGACGCCACGGTGGACAAGGCCGAGCGCAAGGCCAAGTACGCCCAGGCGCTGCAGCGCATCTCCACCCAGGCCATGTGGGCGCCGCTGTTCTCGTACTCGACCAACTACGCGTTCACCTCGGACCTGAAGTTCGAGGCCCAGCCCGACGAGCTGCCGCGTTTCTTCCAGGCCAGCTGGAAGTGATGGCCCCGGCGTTCGTGTCCCTCCCACACCCTCGCGGGCCCCTGCCATGCTGATCTACATCTTTCGCCGCCTGCTGGTGGCGCTGAGCGTCATGCTGACCGTGGCGGTCGTCAGCTTCATGCTGCTGCACCTGTCGGGCGACCTGGCCACCGCCATCGCGGGGCCGGAATCGAGCGCTGCCGACGTGGAGAAGATCCGCGTGCAGTACGGGCTGGACCGCCCCATCGTGGAGCAGTTCTTCGACTGGCTGGGCGCGGCGGCGCGGCTGGATTTCGGGCGGTCGTTCTATTTCCAGAACACCGTCATGGAGCTGGTCGGCGAGCGCCTGCCCATCACGCTCAAGCTCGGCGGCGTGGCGCTGCTGCTGGCCGTGGCCGTGGCCATTCCATTGGGCGTGCTGGCCGCGCTCTACCGCGACACGTGGATCGACCGCCTGGCATTGATGGTGGCGGTGGTGGGCCAGGCCATGCCGACCTTCTGGTTCGCGCTCACGCTGGTGCTGCTGTTCGCCGTGGGCCTGAAGTGGCTGCCCGTGGCGGGCAACACGAGCTGGCAGCATTTCGTGCTGCCGGCGGTGGCGCTCGGCTACTACGCCATGCCGGCCATGATGCGGCTCACGCGGGCCGGCATGCTGGACGTGCTGAGCGCGGACTACATCCGCACCGCGCGCGCCAAGGGCCTGAGCCGCTCGCGCGTGGTGTTCAAGCACGCGCTGCGCAACGCCATCATTCCGGTGGTGGCGCTGGCCGCGGTGGAACTGGGCTTCATGCTCGGCGGCTCGGTGGTGATCGAGTCGGTGTATTCCATGCAGGGGCTGGGGCAGCTCGCCTGGGACTCCATCGCGCGCAACGACTACCCCGTGGTGCAGGCCGTGGTGCTGATCATCGCGGTGTTCTACATCGCGCTCACCTTCCTGGCCGACGTGCTCAATGCCGCGCTCGACCCGCGCATGCGCACCCGCTGAAGCCGCCGCACCGGAGATTGCCATGAACGCTTCCACCACCCTTTCCTCTCCCGGCGCGGCGGCCACCCTGGCCCTGCCGTCGCCACCGGCCTGGCGCCGCTGGCTGCGCCGCGTGCTGGGCCAGCGCGGCCTGGTGCTCGGCGCCATCGTGCTCGTGCTGGCTCTGGTGGCCGCGCTGCTCGCCCCCTGGATCAGCCCGCACGACCCCTATGCGCAGGACGTGACCCAGCGCCTCATTCCACCCGTCTGGCATGCCAAGGGCAGCTGGGAGCACGTGCTGGGCACCGACAAGCTCGGCCGCGACTACCTGAGCCGGCTCATCTACGGCGCCCGCGTGTCGCTGCTGATCGGCGTGGTCACGGCGCTCATCGCCGGGGCCATCGGCACCACGCTGGGCGTGCTGGCCGGCTACTTCGGCGGCCGGGTGGATGCGGTCATCAGCTACATCATCACCACGCGCCTGGCCATGCCGGTGGTGCTGGTGGCGCTGGCCATGGCCTCGCTCGTGGGCGGCTCGCTGCAGGTGGTGATCGTGCTGCTGGGCCTGCTGCTGTGGGACCGCTTCGCCATCGTGACCCGCTCGGCCACGCAGCAACTGCGCGATGCCGAGTTCATCGCGGCGGCCAAGGCGCTGGGCGCCTCCACGCCGTACATCCTGGTGCGCGAGTTGCTGCCCAACCTGATGAGCGCGCTCACCGTGGTCGCCACGCTGGAGATGGCGCACGCCATCCTGCTCGAATCGACCCTGTCGTTCCTGGGCCTGGGCGTGCAGCCGCCCACGCCGTCGTGGGGCCTGATGGTGGCCGAAGGCAAGGCTTACATGTTCTTCCAGCCCTGGGTGATCCTGATCCCCGGCGTGGTGCTGGCGGTGCTGGTGCTGGCCATCAACCTGGTGGGCGACGGCATCCGCGATCTCACGGCCCCCGATGGCCGGAACTGAAAGGCAAAGAGCCATGACCACCCCTTTGCTGGACGTGAAGAACCTGCGCGTGGACCTGCCCACCGAGCGCGGCATGCTGCACGCGGTGCGCGGCATCGATTTCCACGTGAACCGCGGCGAACTGCTGTGCCTGGTGGGCGAATCGGGCTGCGGCAAGTCGATGACCTCGCTCGCGCTCATGGGCCTGCTGCCGCGCAAGGCGGTGCGCACGGCCGACCGCATCCGCTTCGACGGTGCCGAGCTGCAGGGCCTGCCCGAGCGCGGCATGGCAGCGCTGCGCGGCGCCCGCATGGCAATGATCTTCCAGGAGCCGATGACCTCGCTCAACCCGTCGTACACGCTGGGCGACCAGCTGTGCGAGGCGCTGCGCGCGCACCGCAAGGTGAGCATGGCCCAGGCGCGCGAGCGGGCCGTGTACCTGCTGGAGCGGGCGGGCGTGCCGCAGGCGCCCGAGCGCCTGCGCCAGTACCCGCACCAGCTCTCGGGCGGCCTGCGCCAGCGCGTGATGATCGCCATGGCGCTGATGTGCGAGCCCGACCTCATCATTGCCGACGAGCCCACGACGGCGCTGGACGTGACCATCCAGGCGCAGATCCTGCGGCTGCTGCGCGAGCTGCAGCAGGAGTTCGGCACGGCCGTGGTCTTCATCACCCACGATCTGGGCGTGGTGGCGCGCATCGCCGACCGCGTGGCGGTGATGTATGCGGGCGAGGTGATCGAAACCGCGCCGGTGGGCGAGCTTTTCGCGCGCCCCACGCACCCCTACACGCAGGGCCTGCTCAATTGCATTCCCGTGCGCGGCAAGACGCTGCCGGGCAGCCGGCTGAAGGCCATTCCCGGCGTGGTGCCCAGTCTCGTCGGCACCGTGCAGGGCTGCGCTTTTTCCAACCGCTGCGCGCACGTGCAAGCCGCGTGTGCGCACACGCCGCCCTATGTGGCGGTGGATGCCCACCACGCGGTCCGCTGCGTGCATGCCCATCCCCTGGCGGAGGCCGCATGACCCCTTCACCCCTTCCCCCCGCACCCGGCAGCGACATCGCGCTGGAGCTGTGCGCGCTGCACCGCAGCTTCCGCCTGAAGCGCGGACTGTTCCGCGCGCCCGGCGAGATCCACGCGGTGAACGACGTCTCGCTGCGCGTTCTCAAGGGCGAAACGCTGGGCCTGGTCGGCGAATCCGGCTGCGGCAAGAGCACGCTCGCCAAGATGCTGCTGGGCCTGCTGCCGCCCAGCTCGGGCAGCGTGCTGGTCGATGGCAAGGAGATCGATCCGCGCCAGCGCCGCGCGCTGGCGCGGCGCATCCAGCCCATCTTCCAGGACCCGTACTCGTCGCTCAACCCGCGCCGCACCGTGGCCGACATCGTCGGCGTGCCGCTGCGCCTGCACCAGGTGGGCACGGCCGTGGAGCAGCGCCGGCGCGTGCGCGAGATGCTCGATCTGGTCGGCATGCCCGAGCGCACCCATGCGCAGTACCCCAACCAGCTGTCGGGCGGGCAGCGCCAGCGCGTGGCCATCGCGCGGGCGCTGGTGCTGCGGCCCGACATCCTGATCTGCGACGAACCGACCTCGGCGCTCGACGTGTCGGTGCAGGCGCAGATCCTGAACCTGCTGCTCGACCTCAAGGCCGAGTTCGGCCTGACCTACCTGTTCATCAGCCACGACCTGGGCGTGGTCGAGCACCTGGTGGACCGCGTGGCCGTGATGTACCGCGGCGCCATCGTGGAACTGGGCACGCGCGAGCAGATCTTCGCCCGGCCCGAACACGCCTATACCCGCCGGCTGCTGGCCTCCGCGCTCACGCCCGAGCCGGGCCTGGGCATTCCTGACATCGAGCGTGCGGCCCTGGCCTGAGCAGCCTATATGCACCTTCCATTCACTCCACCCACCCCACCCGAGGACCTTTCCCATGAGCCGTGACCAAGCCATTGCCCAGACGCTGGCCTGCTTCGATGACGGGCGCTTTCAGCAGACGCTGGCGCGCCGGGTCGCCTTCCGCACCGAAAGCCAGGACGCCGCCAGCGGCTCCATCCTGCATGCCTACCTGACCGAGGAGATGGTGCCGCAGCTGCAGGCGCTGGGCTTTGCATGCCGTGTGGTGGACAACCCGGTGCCGGGCAAGAGCCCCTTCCTGCTGGCCGAGCGTGCCGAGGAGGGCGCTGCCTTCACGCTGCTGACCTACGGCCACGGCGACGTGGTGCGCGGCTACGACGCGCAATGGCGCGCGGGCCTCAAACCGTGGGACATCGTGGTGGAGGGCAACCGCTGGTATGGCCGCGGCACGGCCGACAACAAGGGCCAGCACACCATCAACCTCACCGCGCTGGAGCAGGTGCTGGCGGTGCGGGGAGGCCGCCTGGGCTACAACGTCAAGATCATCCTGGAGATGGGCGAGGAGGACGGCTCGCCGGGCCTGAACGCGGTGTGCGCGAACGAGCGCGATGCGCTCGCGGCCGACCTGTTCATCGCCTCCGACGGGCCCCGGGTGTCCGCCTCGCGCGCCACCCTGTTCCTGGGCTCGCGCGGCGTCTTCAATTTCGACCTGCACGTGAAGCTGCGCGACGGTGGCCACCACTCGGGCAACTGGGGTGGCCTGCTGCGCAACCCGGGCATCCGGCTGGCGCATGCCATCGCCAGCCTGGTGGACGAGCGCGGCCGCATCCAGGTGCCGGGCCTGCGCCCCACCGAGCTGCCCGCCAGCGTGCGCGAGGCGCTGCGCGACATCGACGTGGGCGGTGGCCCGGACGACCCCGAGATCGACCCGGACTGGGGCGAGCCCGGCCTGACCCCGTCCGAGCGCGTGATCGGCTGGAACAGCCTGGAGGTGCTGGCCTTCACCACCGGCAACCCGGCCATGCCGGTGCATGCCATTCCCGCCGAGGCGCGCGCGCACTGCCACATGCGCTACGTGGTGGGCTCCGACCCCACGGCGTTCCTGGACCACATCCGCGAGCACCTGCAGGCCCGCGGCTTCACCGACGTGGAGGTGCGAGGCACCGACGTGCACATGGCCGCCACCCGGCTGGATCCGGACGATGCCTGGGTGCGCTGGGGCCTGGCCTCCATCGAGCGCTCCACCGGCCGGCGCCCGGCGCTGCTGCCCAACCTGGGCGGCTCGCTGCCCAACGACGTGTTCTCCGAGACCCTGGGCCTGCCCACGCTGTGGGTGCCGCACTCGTACCCGGCCTGCTCGCAGCACGCGCCCAACGAGCACATCCTGGCGGACGTCACGCGCGAATCGCTGCAGATCATGGCCGGCCTGTTCTGGGATCTGGCGGAGCAGGGCCCCGGCGTGCACCAGGAGCGCGCGGCGGCTTGAAGGTCCCCCGAGAGGCTGCGCGCCCCGGCGGCCATCGCTAAGATCAACGCTTTGGACCACCGGCCTTCCGGCCTTGAGAGATCCCATGTGCGCAGCCGAACTCATTCCCCTTCCCGAAGGCGTCCAGCGCGTGGCCGCCACGCTGCAGTCGCTGGGCCATCCGCACATGCCGCGCATGCTCGACGATGCGGCGCGCACCGCCCAGCAGGCGGCCGATGGCCTGGGCATCCTGGTCGGCCAGGTGGCCAAGAGCATCATCTTCCGGCGCAAAAGCGACGATGCGGCCGTGCTGGTCGTCACCTCGGGCGACCGGCGCGTGGATGAGAAGAAGGTCGAGGCCCACGTCGGCAAGATCGGCCGCGCCGATGCCGAGTTCGTCAAGGCGCGCACGGGCTTCTCGATCGGCGGCGTGTCCCCCGTGGGCCACGCCACGCCGCCGGTCACGCTGATCGACCGCGAACTGTTCCGCTTCGAGGAGATCTGGGCCGCGGCCGGCCACCCGCACAGCGTGTTCGCGCTGCGCCCGCAGGACCTGGAAAAGCTCACCAGCGCGCCCGTGGTCGATGTGGTGCAAGCGCCGATCGAACCATGAGTGCGACCGAATCGATCGCCAACCGCGCGATGCTGCTGAGCGCGGGAGGCTATTTCGACGAGGACAGCACGGACGGCGTGCCCTCGCCGTGCATCTCGGTGTGCCGCCTGTCGGCCGACGGCACCTACTGCGACGGCTGCTTTCGCACGCTGGACGAGATCCGCGCATGGTCGGGCGCGGATGACGCCGAACGCCGCGCGATCTGGGCCCGCCTCGCGCAGCGCGCGGGTTTCGAGTTTCCCCCGCCATCCCCTTTTCCGGACCTGCCGTGAAGCACATCACCTTCTACCTGGACTTCGTCTCGCCCTATGCCTGGCTGGCGTTCGAGCAGTTGCCGCAGGCCCTGGAAGGACTGAGCTACAGCGTCGAGTACCGGCCCGTGCTGCTGGGCGCGCTGCTGCAGCGCCACGGCAACCCGGGTCCGGCGGGCATTCCGGCCAAGCGGCTGTGGACGTACCGCCATGCCGAATGGCTGGGCCATTCGCTCGGCACGGGCCTGGTCATGCCGGCCCAGCACCCGTTCAACCCGCTGCCGCTGTTGCGCCAGTCGCTGGCCTGCAGCGAGGACGGCGCCATCAACCGCTTCGTGGCTGGCACCGTGCTGCGCCACGTGTGGCTGGGCGGGCACGGTGCCAACGACCCTGCGCGGCTGCAGGCGCTGGCCGAGGCGCTCGCGCAACAGGTGCGCCCGGACCCCGCAGGCACCGCCGCCAAGGCCCTGCTGCGCGCCAACACCGACGCGGCGGCGCAGCGTGGCGTGTTCGGCGTGCCGGCTTTCGAGGTGGAAGGCCGCCTGTTCTGTGGGCTGGACAGCCTGCCCATGCTGCGGGCCTGCCTGAGCGGCGACCCCTGGTTCGACGGCCCCGCGTGGGGCCGTGCCGAGGCGCTGCCCTCCGGCTTGCCGCCCGCCGCCGCCTGATCCCGCCGAACCCGGTGGCAGGCACCGAGTCGGCCTGCTTGATCGCGCTGACGCGGCAGATTCCCCCGACGTCCCCGCCCTTTCAGGGTTAGTCCCTGGCAGGGTTTTCCCGTGGCGCGGCGGTGCGTCGTTGGTGCCTCCGTGGCCCGTTCGGTGGGTTGCACCGCAGTTTTACCCCCCGATTTACCGCATCGAGAAATGCGGGTGCAGGGTTGGCCCGGGGTTTGTCAGGTGGCTGTCAGTCCGGGGCGCCGTGGGGCGCCTGGCGCTTGTCAGTGTTTGGTCAGATGCACGTCCGATATTGCGGTCCAGGCTGCGACGAGTGCCCGGAAACCCCATCGCACCGTGCATTTCCGCATCCATCCGACCACCAATGGAGACAAGCACCATGGCTACCAATGTTGCATCCCGGCCCATGTCGCCGGAAGAAAGAAAAGTCATCTTCGCCTCGTCGCTGGGCACCGTGTTCGAGTGGTATGACTTCTACTTGTACGGCTCGCTCGCGGCCATCATCGCCAAGCAGTTCTTCAGCGGGCTGGATGCGGGCTCGGCCTTCATCTTCGCGCTGCTGGCCTTCGCGGCCGGTTTCATCGTGCGGCCCTTCGGCGCGCTGGTGTTCGGGCGCCTGGGCGACATGATCGGGCGCAAGTACACCTTTCTCGTCACCATCCTGATCATGGGCCTGTCCACGTTCATCGTGGGCATCCTGCCGACCTACGCCAGCATCGGCGTGGCCGCGCCGGTGATCCTGATCGCGCTGCGCATGCTGCAGGGCCTGGCCCTCGGCGGCGAGTACGGCGGGGCCGCCACCTATGTGGCCGAGCACGCGCCGCAAGGCAAGCGCGGCGCCTATACCTCGTGGATCCAGACCACCGCCACGCTGGGCCTGTTCCTGTCGCTGCTGGTCATCCTGGGGACCCGCACCGTGATGGGCGAGCAGGAGTTCGGCGACTGGGGCTGGCGCATTCCGTTCCTGGTGTCCATCCTGCTGCTGGGCATTTCGGTGTGGATCCGGCTGTCGCTGTCGGAATCGCCCGCCTTCCAGAAGATGAAGGCCGAGGGAAAGACCTCCAAGGCGCCGCTGGCCGAGTCGTTCGGCGAGTGGAAGAACCTCAAGATCGTGATCCTCGCGCTGATCGGCCTGACCGCCGGCCAGGCCGTGGTCTGGTACACGGGGCAGTTCTATGCGCTGTTCTTCCTCACGCAGCAGCTGAAGGTGGATGCCGTCACGGCCAACCTGATGATCGCCGCCGCGCTGCTGATCGGCACGCCGTTCTTCATCGTGTTCGGCACGCTGTCGGACAAGATCGGCCGCAAGCCCATCATCATGCTGGGCTGCGTGCTCGCCGTGCTGACGTACTTCCCGGTGTTCAAGGCCCTGACCGAAGCCGCCAACCCCGATCTCGCCGCCGCGCAGGCCAAGAACAAGGTGGTGATCGTGGCCGACCCGGCCGAGTGCTCGTTCCAGTTCAACCCCACGGGCACGTCCAAGTTCACGAGTTCGTGCGACATCGCCAAGCAGGTGCTGGCCGCCGGTTCGGTGAGCTATGACAACGAAGTCGCACCGGCCGGCACGCCCGCCGTGATCAAGATCGGTGCCACCACCATCCCGAGCTACAGCGCCAAGGGCCTGCCCGCCGACCAGGTCAAGGTCAAGGACGCGGAGTTCAAGAAGGCCGTGGCCGACACCCTCAAGGCCGATGGCTACCCCACCAAGGCCGACCCCGCCAAGATGAACAAGGTGATGATGGTCGTCCTGCTGACCTACCTCGTGCTGCTGGTGACCATGGTGTACGGCCCCATCGCCGCCATGCTGGTGGAAATGTTCCCCACCCGCATCCGCTACACGTCGATGAGCCTGCCGTACCACATCGGCAACGGCTGGTTCGGCGGCCTGCTGCCCACCACCTCGTTCGCCATCGTGGCGCAGACCGGCAACATGTACAACGGCCTGTGGTACCCCATCATCATCGCGGGCGCCACGGCGGTGATCGGCACACTGTTCATCCGCGAAACCAAGGACGTGGACATCTACGCCAACGACTGATGGGAACCGCCCGGGCTCCCGTGAATCGGGAGCCCGCAGTGCGGAAAAGGGCTGCATGTGTTGGCAAAAAACGCCAAAGTGTGGTGGCGATGCATCAAGGCTGTTATGAAAATGACTTTTGGGGGTGGTATTGAGGCGCCACCCCCTAGAATTTCGTAAGTAGTTGCACCAACGCCCGGCGGCCACCCGCTCTGCAGTGCCTACCACACCATCTGACGGATAAAAGCATTCAAGGAAATCACATGCAAAAGACGAATCGTTTGGCACTGGCTGTGCTAGCTCTCCTGGGTAGCACCGCTGCCTTCGCCCAAAGCAGCGTCACGCTGTATGGCCGTGTGAACACCACGGTGGAACGCCAAGAAGTGGGCGACACCAAGACCACCGGTCTGTTCAACAATGCTTCGCGTTTCGGCTTCAAGGGCGTGGAAGACCTCGGCGGTGGCCTGAAGGCTGGCTTCCAACTGGAAAGCGGCTTCGCTTCCGACACCGGTTCTTCCGATGCACGTGGTTTCTTCGCCCGTCAAAGCGAAGTGAACCTGTCGGGTGGTTTCGGCGCCCTGCGTCTGGGCCGCTTCACGGCTGAGTCCTACTACGCCACGGCCGACTACGTCAGCCTGCACAACCATGACACCGGTTCGTCGTCCGACGCGTTCTACGCCTACGTGATGCCCGATGCCAACAAGATTTCCTACCGCACGCCCGATTTCGGCGGCCTGACCGTCGAAGGCGCCGTGGCACTGCACGAGCAAGCTGTCGGCGTGAAGAACGCCTATGACCTGGCTGCCAACTACAACCTGGGCGCTCTGGCCCTGGGCGCTGGCTACAGCAAGCAAGGCGACGTGAACCAGTTCGCACTGCGCGGCCTGTACACGATGGGTTCGTTCATGTTCGGCGGCTACTACCAACGTGACGAAGACGCATACGTGCTGAACGGCGGCAAGCGCAACACGTTCCGTCTGTCGGGTGCCTACCTGATGGGCGCTTCGGAATTCCACGTGAACGTGGGCCGTGCCGGCAAGTACAAGAACGTGGCTGACAGCGCCGCTACGCAATACACGCTGGGCTACAACTACAACCTGAGCAAGCGCACCAAGGTGTACGGCTACTACACGAAGGTGAACAACAGCCGCAACGCCGCTTACATGACGGGCATCGCCGGCGCTGACTTCAGCTCCGTGGCCGTGGGCGTTCGCCACGCATTCTGATGGTTGACGCGGGTCGGCGGCCCCGGCTGCCAACCCGCGTTCCAGACGATCCGAGCCTCACATCCCGAAAGGGGTGTGGGGCTTTTTTTCAGCCGTTCGTTTCACTAAAAAGGAGATAGGTATGTGGAAAATCGTCGTGGGCTTCGTTCTGTTCGCAGCGCTGTCGCTCTTCGTCATCATGAAAGCCGGAGACAAAGTGGACATGAGCGGTGAAAAGCACGGGGCCGATGCCGTGCACGTACCTGAAACGGCCACCCCAGCAGGCAGCAGCCCCGCATCGGCACCTGCCGTGCCCGCCTCGGGAGCCAGCAGCGCTTCCTAAAGCAGGCGGTTGACCGATGCAGACGTGAAAAAGCCCGCTGATGCGGGCTTTTTGCCGAGTGCGGAGGGCCGGCGGGGCGAAAGCGAGGTTTTCAGCCCCTCAGCGGCGGAATTTTCCGTCCGCGCCGAGGATGGACAGGTCGGCAAAGTCCAGCCCGGTGTGGTCGTCGGGGCCGTAGCTCACCTCCAGGCCGCCCAGGTCGAGCTTCTGCAAGCCTTCCAGCGCCGCATGGATCCGCTCCCGGGTGGGCTTGGGGCCGGCGCGGCGCAGGCCTTCCACCAGCACCTTGGCGGCCGCGAAACCTTCCAGCATGGCGGGGCTGACTTCCTTGCCCCGGCTCTTGGCGAGGTCCTGTGCTTCGCTCACCAGGGGCAGGTTCACGGCGCGCTCGCTGGGGAACACCTGGGTGACGATCACCCCCCGGGCGTTGGCGCCCAGGCTTTTGGCGAAACCGGCGGAGGCATTGTTGGACAGGGTGGCCATCTGGGCCGTCGAGCCCGCGGCGCGCAGGGCCGCGTAGCCTTCGGCCACCGCGGTGCTGGAGGCGATCATCAGCACGGCCTGGGCCTGGGACTGCGCGATCTTGGGCACGAGGGCGGCGAAGTCGGGCCTGGATCGATCGACCTTCTCGAGCAGCACGGCCTTGACCTTGGCGGCGTCCAGCCCCTTTTGTGCACCGACCAGACCGTCCGCGCCGAAGCTGTCGTCCGCATGGACCACGGCGATCTTGGTGATGCCGACGGACACCAGGTGCGCGATGGCCTTCTCGGCCTCGCGCTGGTAGGGCGCCCGCACGTTGAAGACGTTCCGGCGCACGGGCCGGTGCAGCACCATGGCGCCGGTGGAGGGGCCGACCAGGGCCACGCCGTACTTGTCCAGCAGCGGGATGACGGCTTCGGTGGGCGGCGTGCCCCGGGTGAGGAAGAGGGCGGAGACGTTCTGCTCTTCGATCAGCTTGCGGGCATTGGCCACGGCCAGCTGGGGGTCGAGCTTATCGTCCAGCGAGATGAGCTGGATTTTCTGCCCGTGGATGCCGCCCCGCGCATTGATGGCGTCCAGGTACAGCTTGGCGCCGTCGGTGGTTTCCTGCACCCCTGCGGCTACCGTGCCGGAAAAACCGGCGGTCTGTCCGATGAGGATCTGCGCCTGCGCGGCTGACAGCAGCGCCGTCAGGGCCACGCCCGCGCTGATTTTCTGGAGGGTTCTCATAGCTCTCTGGTCAAAGGATGGAGGGGCGTGCCGGACTCGCTCCGGCCCCGGCATGTCCGGCGATGGCGCTTCTCAGGAAGGGACGTAACCGAAAGGTACGGTGATTGTGCCGAGGCGATGGCCGCGGCTTTCCTCATATCCCCCGGATGGGCTGGGCCATTGCGGCCGCTCGGGCACGCTGCCCCGGCCTTCAGCGGCGGAACTTTCCGTCGGTTCCGATGATAGACAGGTCGGCGAAGTCCAGGCCGGTGTGGTCCTCGGGGCTGTAGCTGACCTCCAGCCCGCCCAGGTCGAACTTCTGCAGCCCCTCCAGGGCCGCCTGGATGCGGTCGCGGGAGGGCTTGGGTCCGGCGCGGCGCAGGCCTTCGACCAGGACCTTCGCGGCGGCATAGCCTTCCAGCATGGCGGGGCTGATTTCCTTGCCCTGGGCCTTGGCGAGGTCCTGCGCCTCGCGCACCAGGGGGAAGTTCATGGCCCGTTCGTTGGGGAACACCTGGGTGACGATCACGCCGCGGGCGTTGGCGCCCAGGCTTTTGGCAAAACCGGCGGAGGCGTTGTTGGACAACGTGACCATCTGCGCGCCCGAGCCGGCGGCGCGAAATGCCGCATAGCCTTCGGCCACGGCGGTGCCCGAGGCGATCATGAGCACGGCCTGGGCCTGCGACTGCACGATCTTGGGCGCGATGGGGGCGAAGTCCGGCTTGGAGCGGTCGAACTTTTCCTGCAGCACGGCCTTGAGCTTGGCGGCTTCCAGCCCCTTTTGCGCGCCGACCATGCCGTCGGCCCCGAAGCTGTCGTCCGCCTGCACCACGGCGATCCGGGTGATGCCCATGGAGACCAGGTGGGAGATCGCCTTTTCGGCTTCGCGCTGGTAGGTCGCGCGCACGTTGAAGACGTTCTTGCGCACCGGCTTGTGCAGCACCATGGCGCCGGTGGAGGGGCCGACCAGGGCCACGCCGTGCTTGTCCAGCAGCGGAATAATGGCCTCGGTGTGGGGCGTGCCGCGCGTGAGGAAGAGGGCGGAGACGTTCTGCTCCTCGATGAGCTTGCGGGCATTGGCGACGGACAGTTGCGGATCGAACTTGTCATCCAGAGAGACCAGCTCCACCTTCTGGCCGTGGACCCCGCCCCGCCCGTTGACGGCGTCCAGGTACAGCTTGGCGCCCTCGGTCGTCTCCTGCACGCCCGAGGCCACCGCGCCCGAGAATCCGGCGGTCTGGCCGATGAGAATCTGTGCCTGGGCCGCCGACAGCAAGGCGGCCAGGACCAGTGCGGCGCCGGTGTTGCGCATGAATGCCATGGTGTGTCTCCAATCCGTGAGGGGTTGCCGAGGAAAGCCCTCTGCCTGGGCGCCACCTTGCCGAAGTTGACGATTCGTGACAATAGGTAACACCCTGGGTCGAAGGCCTTTTCCATGCCGCGGGCGGTTGCCAACGGCGGCCTCGCCCCGATATGGGAAAACGCCCTACCTTCCGCGCGCGGAAGCCGTCCCTAGAATGCTCCGCCTCCCCTACCCGAAAGACCCCCGATGACCCAGGGATTGATCCGCATCCACGGTGCACGCCAGCACAACCTCAAAAACCTCGATCTGGACATCCGCACGGGTGAGTTGACGGTGGTGACGGGCCCCAGCGGTTCGGGCAAATCCAGCCTGGTGTTCGACACCCTCTACGCCGAGGGCCAGCGCCGCTACGTGGAAACCTTCAGCGCCTACGCGCGCCAGTTCCTCGACCGCATGGACAAGCCGGCCGTGGACAAGGTGGAGGGCGTGCCGCCCGCCATCGCCATCGACCAGACCAACCCGGTGCGCTCCAGCCGCTCCACAGTCGGCACGATGACCGAGCTGAACGACCACCTGAAGCTGCTCTTCGCCCGCGCCGGCCAGCTGTTCGACCGGCAGACCGCGCAGCCGGTGCGCCACGATTCGCCCGAGACCATCTACGCCGAACTGCAGCGCCGCTGCGCCGAAGCCGGCGATCCGCGCGTGGTGCTGACCTTCCCCGTCGAGCTGCCCGCCAACACCTCGCCCGAGCAGGTCGAGCAGTGGCTGTCCGCCAGCGGCTTCACCAAGGTCCAGGCCGAACGCGAGGTCGCGACGCCCACCGGGCCCCGCAAGCTGCTCGATGTGGTGGCCGACCGGTTCCGCCTCGGCAATGCCGAGAAGGCGCGGGTGGTGGAGGCCATCGAGGTGGCGATCAAGCGCGGCACCGGGCGGCTGAACGTGTACCGGCTGGTGGACGACGCCGAGCCGGAGCTGTGGCGCTTCTCCACCGGGCTGCACTGCCCCGACAGCGACCTGCGCTACAGCGAGCCGATTCCGTCGATGTTCTCGTTCAATTCGGCCGTGGGCGCGTGCGACACCTGCCGCGGCTTCGGCCGCGTGATCGGCGTGGACTACGGGCTCGTGATCCCCAACGAGAAGCTCACGCTGCGCGCGGGCGCGATCAAGACCATCCAGACGCCGGCGTGGAAGGAGGCGCAGGACGACCTCATGCGGCACGCCGAAACCGCCGGCATCCCGCGCGACACGCCCTGGTACAAGCTCACCGAGGACCAGAAGCAATGGGTCATCGGCGGCGCGCCCGGCTACAAGGACGGGCAGTGGAACAAGCAGTGGTACGGCATCAAGCGCTTCTTCGAGTACCTGGAGAGCAAGGCCTACAAGATGCACATCCGCGTGCTGCTGTCCAAGTACCGCAGCTATACGCCGTGCCCCACCTGCGGCGGCGCGCGTTTGAAGACCGAGAGCCTGCTGTGGCGCGTGGGCAGCAAGGAGGACGCCGACATCGCGATCGACCCGGCCCGCCGCTTCATGCCCCAGGGCGTGCAGTGGAGCCGCGCACAGCTCGAAGCGCTGCCCGGCCTGTGCCTGCACGACCTGATGCTGCTGCCCATCGACCGGCTGCGGCGCTTCTTCGACCGCATGGAGCTGCCCGAGGGCGATGCCGCCGCGGGTGGCGACGCGCAGGCGCTCAAGCTGCTGCATGAAGAGATCACCACGCGCCTCAAATACCTGTGCGACGTGGGCATCGGCTACCTCACGCTGGACCGGCAAAGCCGCACGCTCAGCGGCGGCGAGGTGCAGCGCATCAACCTGACCACGGCGCTGGGCACCTCGCTGGTGAACACGCTGTTCGTGCTGGACGAGCCCAGCATCGGCCTGCACCCGCGCGACATGCACCGCATCACCGAGGCCATGCTGCGCCTGCGCGATGCGGGCAACACGCTGGTGGTGGTGGAGCACGACCCGGCCGTCATGCTGGCGGCCGACCGCGTGATCGACATGGGCCCCGGCCCCGGCGAGCGCGGCGGCTCCATCGTGTTCGACGGCAGCACGGGCGAGCTGCGCCGCGCCGACACGCTCACCGGCCAGTACCTGGCCGGCACCAAGCAGATCGGCATGGGCTACCAGCGCCGCGTGACGGAGGCCACGCCGCGCCTGATCCTGGAGGGCGCGCGCGAGCACAACCTGCAGAACGTGTCGGTGGAGTTCCCGCTGCAGCGCCTGGTCACCGTGACCGGCGTGAGCGGCTCGGGCAAGTCGAGCCTGATCCAGGACGTGCTGGCCCCCGCGCTGCTGCGCCACTTCGGCAAGGCGACGGAGACGCCCGGCGCGCACGACCGCCTGCTGGGCGCGGACCACCTGGGCGAGGTCGTGTTCGTGGACCAGTCGCCCATCGGCAAGACCGCGCGCTCCAACCCGGTGAGCTACGTGGGCGCGTGGGACGCGATCCGCGAGCTGTTCGCCGTGGCGCCGCTGTCGCGCCAGCGCAGCTACACCGCGGCCAAGTTCAGCTTCAATTCGGGCGACGGGCGCTGCCCGACCTGCGGCGGCTCGGGGTTCGAGCACGTGGAGATGCAGTTCCTGTCGGACGTGTACCTGCGCTGCCCCGACTGCGACGGCAAGCGCTACCGGCCGGAGATCCTGGAGGTGACCATCGAGCGCGGTGGCCGCTCCTTCAGCGTGGCCGACGTGCTCGACCTCACGGTGAGCGAGGCGGCCGCCCTGTTCGCCGCCGACCGCGACGTGATCCGCGCGCTGCAGCCCATCGTGGACGTGGGGCTGGAATACGTGAAGCTGGGCCAGCCCGTGCCCACGCTGTCGGGCGGCGAGGCCCAGCGCCTGAAGCTGGCGGGCTTCCTCGCGGAAGCGGCGCGCGTGGAAAGCAAATCGCGCCAGCCGCTGGCGCGCAAGGGCACGCTGTTCCTGTTCGACGAGCCCACCACGGGCCTGCATTTCGACGACATCGCCAAGCTCATGCGGGCGCTGCGCAAGCTGCTGGACGCCGGGCATTCGCTGGTGGTCATCGAGCACAACCTGGACGTGATCCGCGCCAGCGACTGGCTCATCGACCTGGGCCCCGAAGGCGGTGACGGCGGCGGCCTGCTGGTGGCCGAGGGCACGCCCGAGGACGTGCGCCAGCACCCCACCTCGCACACGGGCGCCGCGCTGCGCGAGTACGAGCAGGCCCTGGGCGCGGGCGGCCACTCGGTGCACGAAAAGGCGGCGGTGCTACGAAAAGAGAAGCAACGTGCCCTAGCGGAACATGCGCCGGCGGCCAAAAACGCCATTCAGATCATCAATGCCAAAGAGCACAACCTCAAGAACCTGAGCGTGGACATTCCGCGCGGCCAGTTCAACGTGATCACCGGGGTGTCGGGCTCGGGCAAATCGACGCTGGCGTTCGACATTTTGTTCAACGAAGGGCAGCGCCGCTACCTCGAATCGCTCAACGCCTATGCGCGCTCCATCGTGCAGCCGGCGGGCCGGCCCGAGGTGGACGCGGTGTACGGCATTCCGCCCACGGTGGCGATCGAGCAGCGCCTGTCGCGCGGCGGGCGCAAGAGCACGGTGGGCACGACCACCGAGGTATGGCACTTCCTGCGCCTGCTGTACGTCAAGCTCGGCGTGCAGCATTGCGTGCACGACGGCGCCGCCGTGCAGCCGCAGACGCCCGACAGCATCGCCGCGCAATTGCTGCGCCACTTCAAGGGCCAGCACATCGGCCTGCTCGCGCCGCTGGTGATGAACCGCAAGGGGGTCTATACCGAACTGGCCGACTGGGCGCGTCCGCGTGGGTACACCCATCTGCGCGTGGACGGGCACTTTCTGCCGACCACGGGCTTTCCGCGCATCGACCGTTTCAAGGAACACACCATCGAGCTGCCCGTGGTCAGCCTGGATGTGTCGCCCGAGAACGAAGGGCTGCTGCGCTCGTCGCTGGCGCGCGCGCTGGAACTGGGCAAGGGCGTGGTCCATGTGCTGAGCCAGCTGGACGGTCTGAAGGACGCCATGGTGGCCGGCGGCGCCACCGCGCACATCGGCGCGCTGCAGGCGTTTTCCACCAAGCGCGCCTGCCCCGTGTGCGCCACCAGCTATGCCGAGCTGGACCCGCGCCTGTTCTCCTACAACAGCAAGCACGGCTGGTGTCCGGACTGCGTGGGCACGGGTGTCAAGCTCACCAAAGAGCAGCGCAAGGTCTTCGACGACTCGGTGCAGGACGACAAGGAAAAGGGCCGCGAGCAGACCTTCGCCGAGCCCGAAGCCGAGGACGTGGCCTGCCCCACCTGCCCCACCTGCCAGGGCACGCGGCTGAACGCCACGGCCCGCGCCGTGCGCTTCGGCGAGAACGCCGCCGCTGGCCGCGCGGGCGTGGGCATTGCCGACATCGCCGCGCTGTCGGTCACCGACATCCGCCAGTGGATCGAGGCGCTGCAGCAGGGGGCGGGCTTGAGCCAGCGCGAGGCCGACATCGCCCGCGATTTGATCCCCGAAATCCAGAGCCGGCTCGAATTCCTGGAAGAAGTGGGCCTGGGCTACCTCACGCTGGACCGGGGTGCGCCCACGCTGTCGGGCGGCGAGGCGCAGCGCATCCGCCTGGCGGCGCAACTGGGCAGCAACCTGCAGGGCGTGTGCTACGTGCTGGACGAGCCCACCATCGGCCTGCATGCGCGCGACAACCAGATTTTGCTGAACGCCCTGCACAAGCTGGGCGACAAGGGCAACACGCTGGTGGTGGTGGAGCACGACGAGGACACCATCCGCCGCGCCGACCACATCATCGACATCGGCCCCAGTGCCGGCAAGCGCGGCGGGCGGCTGGTGGCGCAGGGCAGCGTGGCCGACGTGCAGGCCGCCGAGGACTCGCAGACCGGCCGCTACCTGCTGCACGCCATGCGGCACCCGCTGCAGGCCCGTCGCCCGGTGGTGCCGCCGGTGCACATTGCCCGCTCGGACGCTACTATTTCGATAGCTGCCACCGCATATAGCACTAGGGCGCAAGGCAAAAATGATGCCAAAACGGCCGAGCCGGAGCATTGGCTGACCGTTCGCGGCGCCCAATTGCACAACCTGCAGCACGTGACGGCCAGCGTGCCGCTCAACCGGCTGGTGGCCGTGACCGGCGTGAGCGGCTCGGGCAAATCGACCCTGGCGCGCGACGTGCTGCTGGCCAACGTGCAGGCGTGGGTGCAGCAGCGCTCGACCCGGGCCGGCCGCGATGCGATGGACGCTGGCAAGGCGCCGCCGCTCGTGGGTTGCACCGGCCTGTCGGGTTTCGAGACGGTGGACCGCGTGCTGGAGGTGGACCAGACCCCCATCGGCAAGACGCCGCGCAGCTGCCCCGCCACGTACATCGGCTTCTGGGACACCATCCGCAAGCTGTTTGCCGAAACGCTGGAGGCCAAGGCGCGGGGCTACGCCGCCGGGCGGTTCAGCTTCAACACCGGCGAAGGGCGCTGCCCGGGCTGCGAAGGCCAGGGCATCCGCACCATCGCCATGAGCTTCCTGCCCGACGTGAAGGTGCCCTGCGAAACCTGCCACGGCGCGCGGTTCAATCCCGAGACGCTGGCCGTCACCTGGCGCGGCAAGAGCATCGGCGACGTGCTGCAGATGGAAGTGGACGAGGCGGTGGAGTTCTTCCCCAGCATGCCCAGCATCGCGCACCCGCTGCAGTTGCTGAAGGACGTGGGGCTGGGCTACCTCACGCTGGGCCAGCCCAGCCCCACGCTGTCGGGCGGCGAGGCGCAGCGCATCAAGCTGGTGACCGAGCTGACCAAGGTGCGCGACGAGGTCGGCCGCCGCGGCCAGAAGGCGCCGCACACGCTCTACGTGCTGGACGAGCCCACGGTGGGCCTGCACATGGCCGACGTGCACAAGCTCATCCAGGTGCTGCACCGGCTGGTGGACGGCGGGCACAGCGTGGTCGTCATCGAGCACGACCTGGACGTGATCGCCGAAGCCGACTGGATTCTCGACCTGGGGCCGGAGGGCGGCCGGGAAGGGGGCCGCATCGTCGCGGCGGCTGCGCCGGAAGACGTGGTGCGGCTCGGGACGCACACCGGCAAGGCCCTGGGGCCCGTGCTGGCGCGGCCATAGGGGGCTGGTTTTTAGAACGCACGGGACTTGAGGTGGAGTCCCCATGGTTCTCCCCATGCATTCAGAGGTGCGCGCCAAGCCGATGCACGGCGCTCGAACGCCTTCAATTCATGGGCGTGCGCTGCAGCGTGGGGATGACTTTGGTGCCGAAAAGCCGGTAGGAATTTTCGAAAGAAGCCCGGTTTTCTCGATTACCCGCAAAGAATCCGACGATGTTGGCGGCACCTGTCAGCCTTGCTTGTTCAACGATTTGCTCGATCACTTCGACCGGGGTGCCCGCGATGATGTCGTCCGTCAGGATGGATGGAATCTGCGTTTGTGCCGCCTGGGCATGTTCCCTTGCCTCCGAGGCGCTCTGGGCGACGAAGATGCAGCGGCGGACAGCCAATTGCTCAGGGTTGCAGGGATGGCCGTTCGCGGTCCATGCACTCCGGTAGTTGTCGAAGAGTTCCTTGATCTGCGGCGTCGCCAAGAAGCCGGTGCACGCCTTGTACCCCCGTTTCGCAACCTCTTGCGCCGAAGCATTGCTGCGGATGGTGGCCCACACCGGCGGGCCGGGCCGCTGGAGCGGCCTGGGCAGCACGGGCAATTGGTCGAACGACCAATATTTGCCCTGGTGCGATAACGTCGGATGGCTCCATGCCTTGTCCAGAATTTCCAGCGCTTCATCGAACATAGGAGCGATGTCCTCTTGGGCAATGCCGACGGCATGCGCTTCCAGCGGGTTGGAACCACGGGCAACGCCGACTTCCAGTCGTCCCCCGCTCAGGTGGTCCAACATGCCCACCTCTTCCAAAAAACGCCACGGGTGCCAAAGGGGCAGTACCCAGCCCAGGATGCCGATGCGCAAAGTTCGCGTTCTGGCTGCGAGGGCGGCGGCAAGGATGCCAGGAGCAGGGGAAATCCGGGCACCGCTGAAGTGGTGTTCACTGAAGAATATTCCGTGAAAGCCAAGATGCTCGGCTTCGGTCCACAGTTTGAGGCGCCACGCGAACTCTTCTTGAAATGCGTCGCGGCAATGGGCTGACGCAGCGGGATCGGCGGAAGTGTTCAGCTGTTCGAAGATCCAGGGTTTTATGGTGGTTTTGAGAGGCCTATATAGAGTCGGAATCTTTTCAGAAGATCGTTCAGGCGTGAGGAGGGAGTCGTGCATGTGTAGGGAAGTTTGTATAAAGCGTAGTGGAATGGTTGTGAATCAACGGAATGAAGAACGCTCTCCCGTGTAATCGCGATGGTCATCCATATCTGGCTCATCGCACGTCCTTCGGGCGATTTAGCTCATTCCGCATTTCGCCCTTCAATTTTTGCAGCGTCCCATCTCTTTAATTCAACGGCTCTGGCGAGCATTTCCAATGTAAGTGGAACTTTCATTACCTCTTTTCTTAGCTTCGCCCGAAAACCAGGCAAGGGCAATAACAGCATTTTGAGTGGATTCAAGCCCTCTCCATTAAAGTATCTTTGGAATTCGAATGCCTCGTAATCTACTTCGAATTTATCAAAGAACTTTTCCATGAAATCAACTGCGTCGTCTCCTGTAATTTGCAGATCGTCCTCAATTGTTGTGAGTTGATTTATGGTTTTGCTCGGGAAAATTCCAGATTCGTTTCTGGCGAAATCCTCTATTTCTTCGATAAGATGTCTTTTCATTAAAAAATCCTGTCATCTTCTTTTGCGATTGCATTGTATGCACGCACGGATTCAGTGGAGATTCTGTAGGCGTCATAAGCGAGCATAACAACCCCAATCACTGGAATGGATCGTCCTACAAATGTGCCTATATTCTTAACAAACAACACCTTTAACTGGAGCATACTCTTCCAAGTGATTGTGGGAAGGATTTTGTATTTCAGTTCA
The DNA here is from genome assembly GCF_028473645.1 of Acidovorax sp. GBBC 1281. Lineage (NCBI taxonomy): Bacteria > Pseudomonadati > Pseudomonadota > Betaproteobacteria > Burkholderiales > Comamonadaceae > Acidovorax > Acidovorax sp. GBBC 1281. The sequence continues at coordinate 4,725,948 of NZ_CP097269.1, read as the reverse complement.
AAAGGAAGAGCTTTTCTTGATACGACAGAGGCAATAGATGTTCCTTTGGTAGTGCCACCAAATTTTCCCCGAGTGGGAAGCATAGGGTAGCCTGCAATAATTGCTCCCAACGCCGTAATGTCTTCTACGCCGAAGTGCCGTGCTGCGGTGTCTACAAAGACTAGAAAGAATAGTTCTTGAGTTTCCAGTTGTTCATGAATGCCAAAAGTATAGGTGTTGCTCAATCTAACCTCCGTTGTTATGGACGGTTTTTTCACATCTAAAAATTAGTTCTACTCAGCACCATATCAAATGCTGGTAGAGGAATTTCTCAGAGTTTTCAGTTGATCTATACGATCACTTGATTCATTTCAAAGAAATGAGGATACATTCTCGCGCGCAATCGCGTTGATCATTTCTTCATAAACTTTTATCACTTTTTCGTAAGCACCGGGCTTCTCTTTCAACATGCTTTTTACGTAGTCCATCCTGCTGTCTGAACATTCGACGCCAGAAGCGCAGCGGCTGGCTACGTCAAATTCGGTCGAATTGCAATTCAAGCCCAAGCCACAGGGAAGAAGGTATATGGCAAGGCCCACATCGGTATCAGAGGCAAGTGGATAGAAATGATCGTTGAATTTGTATCCGCGTACTCCTGTATCGGGGTCAACCTGCAGCGCTATCCGCGGACCTATATCTTCGATAACCATGGGGTCTTGGGTTGCCAGCAGTTGGGTTAATGCTGATTTTCGATTTTGCTGCTGCTCTTCCTTATTGTTTGCGGGGCTGTTGATCTTTTCTAGGAAATTTCTTTCCGCGATGAGCAAAGGATCTTTCTTTTGTACGCCCTCTGATTTGACTTCGGCGATTCTGCTGTCAGATAATTCGCTCGTGATGAAGTTTGCGCACTGGGCGCGCAAAATATCAGCCGATTTGGAGATGGAGGTGTAATCTGAATTGGTTTTATCGGCGCTGTATGGCGTTTGTACTTGCTTGAAGTATTTTCCGTCGGCAACAACGCTTTTGCATTGAGATAAGGCGTGGACTGCGTAATAAGTACCACCCAATTCCGGATGTTTCATTGCGTATATTACAAATTCGCGAAGGTCTTTTGAATCGTTATACCGGCTCAAAATCTGAGCAGATAAAGCCACATTTTTCGAGGGAATTTCACTAGGCTTCTGTCGAGATTCGTCAACGGTCGCCGTAATTTCCAACTGCGAACTTGCAGTGTCATGTGCGCCGTTTGCTACGTGAGCGGGCGTGGATTCTGGAACTTCATTGGTGACCTTCAAAGTGACAACCACTGCAATGATTCCTATCACTGAAATTGCAGCAAGCCTTTTCATGTTTTTGCGCATACTTTTTCAACCCTCGTTGCATTTGCGATGGCTCGGCTTATTGGTATTGATAGAGTCGGGGTATGGAGTGTCTATCAGCTTGATTGATGAGTATTTGTAGCCCGGATTAATGGCCCAGGTTTCTCTGCTGCCGTCCGCATAAGAAACGGTAAATCCGTTGTAGGTAACGCCATTCATTGAAATTTTGAAATCCCTGGCGAAATCTCGATAAGAGTCCATCGTTCCAAGGTTTGTCATGTAATTGAACACCTCTTGGGCGGCAAGCCAGCGATTGGTCACGTCCGAGTTCCTTGTCGTGCTTTTAGCGCCTGAACTGACCCGCGCCACACAGACGCTGGTTCCGCTTTCAATGGCAGACATCTGCGCCATGATGTCAATGCTGTCACCCAAAACAACCGTTCCATAAAAACCTGGGCTGCCGAAAAACCCTGTAACGGGATCTGGACTAGCTATCACGGTTACATCCGGTAGAACCGGTTCCTGAGTGAGTCCAACGGGCGCATGCGTCAGCCCTAAAAAAGCAATCAACGGATGGCATAGGTATTTGATTTTCATTTTCCTCCCTCGGTAAATTAGCTGTTAGGAACTTTCCGAAGGGCGGAATTATTTGTATTGATGTGATTCTCGTCAATCGCTTTTGTGTAACAACCTCGTACGTAACATCTCTGGCATGTGGCAGCCCTGACATAGCTTCCATCAGGATTGATATCCACTGCTTCTCGTAGGAGGCCGTGGCGCTCCACGATTTGCACACAAACGCTCGATAGACGGTCAAGGTTGGGGGGCCAGACTGCGCTGCAGATGCTGAAGGCCAAGCCCGTTGCGGGATGCCACTGCATGCACGCCAACCCTCTGGAGCCTTTTCCGACATGAGCCAAGACAACGCCCAACTGCTGGCCGACGAAGCAAAGTACTGCTCGTTCGGCGATACCGTCCACTACGTCAATCCGCCCAAGATCTTCGACAGTTGCGATGGCAGCTACATGTACGACGGCGAAGGCACCCCGTATCTCGACCTGCAGATGTGGTACTCGGCCGTGAACTTCGGCTACAAGAACAAGCGGCTGGAAGAGGTCATGATCCGCCAGCTGCAGACGCTGCCGCAGGTCGCCAGCCAGTACCTGCACCCCACGAAGATCGAGCTGGCGAAGTTCATCGCCCAGGACGCCGAAGCCAAGTGGGGCAATGCGGGCCGCGTGCATTTCAACGTGGGTGGCGCGCAGGCCATCGAGGATTCGCTCAAGGTGGTGCGCAACGCCACCGGCGGCAAAAGCCTGATGTTCGCCTTCGAAGGCGGCTACCACGGCCGCACGCTGGGCGCCTCCAGCATCACCTCCAGCTACCGCTACCGCCGCCGCTTCGGCCACTTCGGCGACCGCGCGCAGTTCCTGCCGTTTCCCTACCCGTTCCGCCGCCCCAAGGGCATGACGGCCGAGGAATACTCCGAATCGCTGGTGCGGGAGTTCGCCCGCAAGTTCGAGAACGAATACCACGCCGTGTGGGACCCCAAGACGCGCCAGTGCGAATACGCGGCCTTCTATGTCGAGCCCATCCAGGGCACGGGCGGCTACGTGGTGCCCCCGGCCAATTTCTTCAAGGGCCTCAAGAAGGTGCTGGACGAGCACGGCGTGCTGCTGGTGGTGGACGAGATCCAGATGGGTTTCTGGCGCACCGGCAAGCTGTGGTCGGTCGAGAACTTCGGCGTGAAGCCCGACGTGCTGGTGTTCGCCAAGGCGCTGACCAACGGGCTGAACGCGCTCTCCGGCCTGTGGGCGCGCGAGGAACTGATCAACCCCACGATCTTCCCGCCGGGCTCGACGCACTCCACCTTCGCATCCAACCCGCTGGGCACGGCGCTCGGCCTGGAGGTGATGAAGATGACGCACGAGATGGACTTCGGCGCCCAGGTGCGCGACAGCGGCGCCTACTTCCTGGAAGGACTCAAGGACCTGCAAAAGCGCCACAAGGAGATCGGCGACGTCGACGGCCTGGGGCTGGCGCTGCGGGCCGAGATCTGCACCGAGGACGGCTTCACGCCCAACCGCGCGCTGCTGGACAAGATGGTGGACATCGGCCTGGAAGGCAATCTCGAATACAAGGGCCAGAAGCGCGGCCTGGTGCTGGACGTGGGCGGCTACTACAAGAACGTCATCACGCTGGCGCCTTCGCTCATGATCACGCGCCCCGAGATCGACGAGGCCCTGGTGCTGCTGGAGCAGCTCCTGACGCGCGCCAAGCGCAGCTGATGCCCTGGCGCAACGCGCTCGAGCCGCAGGCGCTGGCCGGGCACTTCGCCGCGCACCCGCCGCAGGGCTTCACGGTGCTGCAGGGCCTGTCGGCGCCAGCCTTCGCGGCGCCGCTGGACCTGCTCACCACGGCGGACGATGCGCTCAAGGCCCGGGTGCGTGCGCTGCCGCTGTTCGCGCGCTGGTCCCGCTGGCTGCGGGTGGCCACGGGGTTCGTGGGCACCACGGTGACCGAATACGCACCGCTGCCCGCGGATGGCACCGCGCCCGAGGCCCTGGCGCAGGCCGTGCGCGCGGGGCCGGGGCGGCGCTTCGCGCTGTCCATCATCAAGGACCTTCCGCAGCAGTCGCCCCTGCTGTCCGACGCCGACAACGCCTACGCGGCCGCCCTGGCACACGCCTGCGAGCGCCAAGGCTTCGTGCTGGTTGAAGGGCAGGCGCTGGCCTATGTGCCCATCGACTTCGCGAGCATCGCCGACTACCTGGGCCGCCTGTCCGCCAGCCGGCGCCAGAACCTGCGCCGCAAGCTGCGCAGCCGCGCGGGGCTGGCGGTGCGCCACATCGCCACGGGCGAGGCCTTTGCCGACGACGCGGTGGTGGATACCTACTACGCGCTGTACGAGGCCGTGTACGCGCAGAGCGAGGTGCACTTCGACCGGCTCACGCGCGGTTTCTTCGCCGCCGTGCTGCGCGATGCATCCAGCGGCGGCATCGCCTTCGAATACCGCCACGCCGCCACGGGCGAGCTGCTGGGCTGGAACCTGTGCTACGTGCATGGCGGCCGCCTGGTGGACAAGTACATCGGGCTGGCCTATCCGGCCGCGCGCGAGGCCAACCTGTACTTCGTGAGCTGGATGGAAAACCTCGAATACGCGCTGGCGCACGGCCTCACGCACTATGTCGCCGGCTGGACGGACCCGGAGGTCAAGCGCAGCCTGGGCGCGCGTTTTACCTTCACGCGCCACGCGGTGTACGTGCGCCAGCCCGTGCTGCGCGCCCTGGCGCGGCGGTTTGCCGGGCGCTTCGAGAGCGACCGGCAGTGGCGCGACCGCGCGGAGGCCGCATGAGACCGGCCGACTGGCCACCGGTCGTGCTCGACCTCGACGGCGCCGTCGGGGCGCTGCCGGACGAGCGGCGCATCGATCTGGCGCAGGACTGGCACGAGGCGCTGCGGTTCGGCTGCGGCCTGGCCCGCATCCGGGCCTTCGGCGGCCTGCTCGATGCCCGGCTGCCGGCCTTCGACCGCCACGGCCCGGTCTTCATGGGCAGTGGCGATTTCCACCACCTGAGCTGGCCGCTGATCGCCCGCTGCATCGCCGCGCGCGGGCACACCGCCGCGCGGCCCCTGCGCGTGGTGGTGCTGGACAACCACCCGGACAACATGCGCTTTCCCTTCGGCGTGCACTGCGGCTCGTGGGTGCGCCGCGTGGCGATGCTGCCGCAGGTGTCGCACGTGCACGTGGTCGGCATCACCTCGGGCGACATCGGGCTGCGCCACGCGTGGGAGAACTACCTCGCGCCGTTGCGGGCCGGCCGGCTCACCTACTGGAGTGTGGGGGTGGATACGCGCTGGGCGCGCTGGCTGGGCCTGCAGGCGCGGTTTCGCAGCCTGCCCGATGCCGACGCGCTCGCCGCCACGCTGTACCGCGTGCTCTCGGCCCACCGCCAGCCCACCTACCTCAGCATCGACAAGGACGCGTTCTCGCCCTCGGTCGTGCGCACCAACTGGGACCAGGGCGTCCTGGGCGCGCACCACGGCGCCGCCCTGATCTCCGCGCTGCGCGGGCAGCTCGTAGGCAGCGACGTGACGGGCGAAGTGTCCGTGCACCGCTATCGCACGGCGTGGAAGCGGTGGCTCAGTGCGGGCGACGGGCAGGACACAGCCCAGGCCGACGCGGCGCTGCCGCAGTGGCAGGCGCAGCAGGCGGCGTTCAATCGGGTTCTGCTGGGCCAGCTGGCGATGGCGGCGGATTGAACGGCGCGCGGGCTAAGTCCGCACCGCCTGCGCCAGCGTGGCGCAGATCCGCTCGAAGCCCGCGTCGTCTAGCCATGGGCTGTTGCTGATGGACAGCACCTGCGTGGCGAATCGCCGGGCTTGGGGCAGCCCTGCCGCGCGGTCCTCCGCCGAAACGAGGTGGGCGTATCGCCCGTAGTCGGGCAGCACGTGCACGAAAGGCACGCCCACGCCCAGGCCGGCGCCCCACAGGGCCGCCAGGGCGGCCTCGCGGGCTGCGGCGTGGGGCAGCAGCACCAGCAGGGTGGGCCAGGTGCCCTGCGCACCGCCGGCGGCCACGCTGTCCTCCAGCACCTGCAGCCCTGCGATGCCGCGCAGCCGTGCGACCCGCGCTGCGGCGCGCGCCTGCGCCGCGGCCAGCCAGTCGGGCAGCCGCGCGAGTGCCCGCACGCCCACCGCCTGCCGCCAGCGGCCCACGCGGTGCAGCGGAATGCGCGGCGAGAAATCGTCCCCCGCGGCGCCCACGCGGTCGCCCCGGGCGAGCGCCCGCCGCAGTGGCGCGCCGTAGGCCATCGGCAGGGTGGCCGGGCGGTAGAGCGCGGCGTAGGCCAGCAGTTCGGCGCTGCGGCGCAGTTCCCAGAAGATGCGGCGCGGCACGGTGCTGCGGCTGGCGTGCAGGCATGCGGTGCGCAGTTGCGGGTCGGCTGCGATGAGCGCGCCACCCTCGAAAAGGGTCAGTCCCTTGCCCACCGCCAGGCTGAAAAAAGCGAGGTCGCTGCCGGCCCCCACGCTCGCGCCGGCCGCGCGCGCACCCAGGGCCTGCGCCGCGTCCTCGATGACCCAGGCACCCGCGGCCCGCGCCAGACTGCGCACGTTGGCCGTGTCCACCACGCGGCCGGCCAGGTGCGTGGGCAGCACCGCCAGCGTGCGGTGGCCGCACAGCGGATCGAGCTCCGCGAGGTCCAGGTCGAGCGTGCCGGGGCCGAGGTCGCACAGCCGCAGCTTCAGGCCGCAGTGCGCCACCGCCATGGCCACCAGCGGGCAGGTATAGGCCGGCACCACGACTTCGTCGCGGTCGGGCGCGAGCGTGCGCAGTGCCGTGAGGACGACCACCAGCGCGGCGGTGCCGGAGCACTCCACCTGCACGGCGGGCACGCCCAGAAAGCGCGCGAGCGCGCCGCCCAGGTCGGCATCGCCACCGGGCAGCAGGTCGGCCATCCGCAGCGGCAGGCCCGCGGTGGGCGGGGCTTCACGCGCCATCGTTTGCTGGGACGTGCTCGGCCCCGGGCTCGGCATCGGCCTCGCTGCGTGCCAGGCAGGCGATGCCGCCCAGGATGAGCGCCGCGCCCGCCACCTGCGGCCAGCCGATGGGCTCGTTGAACCACACGGCCGAGATCGTCAGCACCGAGACGACTTCCAGGTGCGATGCGGCGAACGCCGGGCCGATCGGGGCATGCTCCAGCAGCGTCATCCAGGTGAAGAACGCGCCCAGGTAGCCGATGAAGGCCCCGTAGATCCACGGGTGCCCGAAGACCCGCACCAGCCAGTCGGCGGACAGCTCCAGCGGCAGCGCGTGCTCGCCCGCGAGCTTGAAGCTGATCTGTGCCAGCGTGTCGAACGCCACCAGCGCGAGGAACCCGATGGCATAGAAGCGCTTCATCCGTGCAAACCCACGACGGCCACGCCGGCCGACACCAGGAGGATGCCGGCCACGCGCATGCGCGACAGCTTCTCGCGGAACAGGAACCGGCCAGCCACCATGACGGCCACGATGTTGATGGAGCCCAGCAGCACGCCGTCCGACAGCGGCACGAGCGAGAGGAAAGCCAGCCACACCAGGAACTCGGCGACGTAGCAGCCCACGCCGATCCACAGCCACGGCCGTCGCGCCATGAACGCCCAGCGGGCCAGGCCGCTGCCGGCGCGCGGGTCGGCCGTGGCCGCCGCCTTGAACGCCAGCTGCCCGCCCGTGTCCACCAGCATGTTCAGCGCCCAGAGCGCTGCCACCAGCGGCGTGATGCCGCTCTCGGCCCCGGCCGGGTTCACGGCGTGCCCCCGCGGGCGACGTGCTCCGCGAACGCGACGGTGCGCGCCACGACGGCACGGCGCTCCCGGTCAATGGTGATCATGTGGTAGCTGTCGTCCAGCAGCACCAGTTCCACCGGCGCATACCGGACGCCCTGCACGATGGCCTGGGCGTTGGCGGCCGAGGCGATGTCGTCGTGGCGCGCATGCAGCACGAGGCAGGGCGAGCGCACGGCGTCCAGGCGCCGGCGCACGTGGGCCGCCAGCGCGCGCATCTCGATCACCGACCACCATGGGTTGCCCGGCAGGCCGGCCGCCGCGCTGTCGCCCGATTGCATCTGCGCCACCACGCGCTCGCGCAGCGCCGCGTCCTTGATGCCGTAGGGCGGCTGCTCCATGAAGACGCGGTGCCGCCCGATGCCGAGCATGCGAAACAGCGGCAGCAGGAACGACAGCCGCGTGTACGCGGGCATGCTCCAGCCGTCGTAGCGGAAGGTGGGCGACAGCGCCACCACGCCGGCCACCTGGGCCGGGCGATCGGCGGCCAGCGCCAGCGCCAGCACGGCGCCCATCGAGAGGCCGCACGCCACGAGCCGGCCGCCGGTCGCCATCGCCAGCCGGTCGGCGCCGCGCTGCACGCTGGCGTGCCAGTCCTGCCAGCGCGTGGCGACCAGGTCGTCCTGCGTGCCGCAGTGGCCGGCCAGCTGCACGGCCAGTACGGTGAAACCGGAGCGGTGCAGGCCCTTGGCCAGCAGGCGCATTTCGTTGGGCGTGCCGGTCAGCCCGTGGATCAGCAGCACGCCGGTGCCGGCATTCGGGCCGTGCCCGCGCAGCAGGTACTCGTGCTGCGTTCCGGCATCGCCGGGGCGGGCCGCAGCGTCGCCCAGGGGGAGGGCGGTTTCGCGGGACATCACGGCGGCGTTCATGCCGCCAGTTCCAGTGCCACGGGCTGCGGCAGCAGGGCCAGCGCCTGCGAGAAATCGGTGAACGCCGCATGGGCGATGCCGTGGTCCACGCAGTGCTGGATCAGCTTGTACTTGGCCAGCACGAAGTCGGCTCGGCCGGACACGCAGAAGTCCGAGGTGCTGTCGCCCACGTACAGCACGCGGCCATGCCGCTCGCGCTGCTCGGCCAGGCGTTCGCATTTGCAGTTGCCGCTGGCGCGCGCGCAGGCAGCGCTGGCCCAGGGCGATTGCAGCTGCCAGCTGCGCGGGCCGGTCTGCACCAGCCGGTTGGCGATCACCGGCAGGTCGCTCAGGCCATGGCGTTCCAGCACGGCATGGATGGCGTAGTCGATGCCGTCGCTCACCACCTGCACCGGCATGCCCCGCTCGCGGGCCGCGCGCACGAAGGCGCCGAAGTGCGGGTCCACCGCGATGGTGGCCAGGTGCGCGTCCAGCTCGGCGCGGTCCATGTCGAGCAGGGCCACCTGGCCCTTCATGCATTCGCGCGAGCCGATCTCGCCGCGCTCCCAGGCGGCCTCCAACTCCTCCCAGCCGTCGCGGCCGAAGCGCTGCAGCAGCGAGTCGGTCACGTCTTCGGTGCTGATGGTGCCGTCGAAGTCGCATTGCACCATCCAGCCCGAGCCGGTCGCGGGCTGGGAGACATGGCGTGCATCGACCAGGGCGATGCGGTGGGTTCTGGCGTCATTCATGGAAGCTCACTCTCACGTTCTGTCCGACCCGCGCGGTGGGCGCCTGATCGAACTCCAACACACATTCGACGATGCGCACGGGGCCGCGCTGGACGTCGTCCTGCAGCCGCCCGGTGCCAAGCACGGGGCTGATGCGCACCACATGCGCCGGCGGCATCGCCGCGGCGGCGGTGTCGCCATCGGTGGTAACGGTGGCGCGCTGGCCCACGTGCACCTGGGCCGCGTAGCTTTCGTTCAGCTCGGCCCGCACCACGAGCGGACGGCGCGGCAGCAGCGTGATGGCCGCTGCGCTGCCCGACGCCGGCGCACGCTGGCCGGCCTGCGTGCCCACGCGGACCACGGTGCCGTCTTCTGGCGCGTGCAGCTCCAGCCGTGCGCGCTGCGCCTGCACCTGGGCCAGGCGGCTGCGCGCCACTTCGGCCTCGGCCTGCGAGACGGCGAGATCGGCTTCGGCATCGCGCACGGCCTGCAGGGCTTCGTCGGTGCGCTGGGGTTCGGCGGCGCCCGCAGTCACTGCCTCGGACAGCCGAGCCGCCGTGCGGCGCAGGGCCGGCAGGCGCTGGGCGCGTGCCTGGTGGCGGGCCTGGGCCAGGTGCAGCTCGGACTGGGCGACCGCGGCTTCGCTGCCCGCGGCATCGCCCGCCAGGCGCAGCAGCAACTGGCCGCGCTGCACGGTCTGCCCTTCCTGCACGGCGACGGCCTGCACCAGCCCTTCCTGCGCGGGCGACAGTTCGAGCAGGCCGCCCGGCACTTCGATCTTGCCGCGCGCGACGGCCACCTGGGCCGGGGGCGGGGGCTCGGCCGCGACGGCCGAGGGCAGGGGCTTTTCGTTGCAGGCGACCAGCAGCACGGCCGTGGCGAGGAGCGCCGGGATCAGGCCGAGCAGCGACGGGGGCGTAAGGGGCAGGCGGGTCATGGGGTGTTCGTGGTCAGTGGCGCGTCGGGCTGGCGCCAGTCGCTGCGGATGGCGCCGTCCTCCATGCCCAGCACCCGGTCGGCATGGCGCACCAGCCGAGGGTCGTGGCTCACGCACAGCACCGTGGTGCCGTGCGCATGCGCGATGCGGTGAAGGATGTCGATGACGCGCTGGCCGCTGTCGGCATCCAGCGCGCTGGTGGGTTCGTCGGCGAACAGCAGTTGCGGTTCCTTGGCGATGGCCCGCGCGATGGCCACGCGCTGCTTTTCTCCACCGGACAGCTGCGCGGGCCGCATGCTGGCGCGGTGCGACAGGTCCACCTCGTCCAGGGCGCGGCGGGCGCGCTTTTCGCTCTCGCGGTCGCTCAGGCCCAGGTAGCCCAGCGGCAGCTGCACCTGTTCCAGCGCCGTCAGGGCGGGAAACAGGTTGAAGCCCTGGAACACGAACCCCGTGTGGTGCAGCCGAAAGCGCTCGAGCGCGCGCACGCTGAGCGCGCCCAGGTTCTCGCCCAGGGCGATGGAATGGCCCGCGTCCGCCCGCTGCAGGCCGGACAGCAGCGACAGCAGCGTGCTCTTGCCGCAACCGGAGGGGCCGGAGATGAGCGTGAGCTCGGCCGGGTAGATGGACAGTGTGAGGCCTTCGATGACCTGCACGCGCACGACGCCCGACACGAACGACTTGTGCACCTGCACCGCCTGGAGGCTGGGCGTGAGGCGGGGGGCTTCGGGAGCGGTGCCGTGGTTCATCGCAGGAGCAGGGCCGGGTCGGCCCGCAGCAGGCCACGGATGGCGAAAAAGCCCGAGAACAGGGCCACGATCCCGACCAGCACCGCGCAGGCGGCGGCTACGCGCGGCGTCATGGCGACCGGCACGCCATAGGCGGCGGCCACCCCCAGCAGCGCGGCGCTGGTGGCTCCGGCGACCAGCAGGCCCAGCCCGCCGATCCAGCAGGCCTGCTCGATCACGAGCCGGCCCAAAGCGCCGCGGCTGGCGCCCAGGGCGTTGAGCACGGCGTATTCGCGCGCCGTGCCGGCCACCACGCCCATGAGCGACTGGCTGGTGACCACGGTGCCGACCAGGCACACGACGATCACCATGAACAGCACGGCCACGCCGGCGCCGGTGTCGAACATCCAGTACAGCTGCGACCGGCGCGAGAACTGACGGGCCGTCCACACCTCAAACGGGCCGAAACCCGGGCCGCCCTGCGACAGCCGGGCCTGGGCGGCCGCGGCGTCCGCAGGGCTGCGGGTCCGGGCCACCACGTAGGTGCTGCCGGAGCCGGCTTCGGCACCGGCGATCTCGCGCGCGGTGTCCAGCGAGGCCAGCACGTTCACGCCACCCAGGCCGCGCAGGCCGTCCACGGCCGCGGCCACGCGCACCGGGTGGCTGTTGATCCACGCGGTCTGGCCGACCCGCACGCCCAGCGTGTCCAGATCGGCCCGGTCCACGATCACCGCGCCCGGCTCGCGCAGCGCATCGCGCTGCCATGGAGCGATGAGGCGGGCGAACAGCATGCCGTCGGGCGCGCTGCGGATGCCCGAGACATAGACCGAGATGCCGCCCGCGCCCGCCTGGGCACTGCGCCAGTCGCCATCGACCCAGAGGTAGGGCTCGACGGCGATCACGGCGGGGTCCATGCGCATCCGGCTTTCCACGTCGCGGCCGATGGCGCGGCCGAAGTTCACGCTCTGCGTGCCCGGGTATCCGGCCCAGAGATCGGCCGTCGAGGCCCGCACATAGACGGCGGCGCTGCCGAAGATGCCGAGCACCAGCGCGGCCTGCACCATCAGCAGCAGTCCGGAGAACCCCACGGCGAACACCGCCGGCACGAAGCGGCGCCATTCGTGCACCAGGGTCTTGCGGGCCAGTGGAATCATGGCGCGGTCCCGGCGATGCGCGTGGCCTCGGGCGCGGCCGCCCCGGCCGTGGGCTCGGCCGGCGGCAGTGGCGCACCGCCCAGGGCTTTGTAGAGGGCCACGAAGGCGAGGGCGCGGGCGTCCTGCGCCGTATCCCATTCCGCGGCGGCCTGCAGTTCGGCGCGCCGCTGCGGCAGGGCGTCGTATTCGCTGGCCAGCCCGAGGCGGATCTGCGCCTGCCCGGCCGCCGTGCGCTGGCGCAGCAGGCCCAGGGCCTGGGCGAGCGCGTCCGCGCGGGCCTGCTGTGCCCCCAGGGCCGCGAGAGCGCCCTCCACCTCGGCCACGCCGTTGTTCACGGCCTTGCGGTAGCCGACGAGCGCGGCGTTCACTGCTTCCTGCCGGGCCTGCACCTGCATCTGCCGGCGGCCCCAGTCGAACAGCGGAATGTCGATGACGGGCCCGAGCGCGGGGGCGTTTTCGCTGCGCGTGCGGAAATGCTGGGTGATGTTGTACGAATAGAGCAGCGAACCCATGAGCGAGATGCGCGGGTACAGCTCGGAGCGCGCCAGCCCCAACGCCGCGGCCGCCTTGTTCACCTCGGCCTCGGCGGCGTGCACGTCGGGGCGGGTGCGCAGCAGACCGGCGGGCAGTTCGGTCAGGGCGAACGGCGCCAGCGCGGGAGGCGCGCTGCCGGGCACCTCGGCGCTCCAGGCCGGATCGGGGGTGGTGCGGCCGAGCAGCACGGCCAGGGCCTGCGCGGCACGGACACTGGCTTCGGTCAGGGGCGCCTGCGCGGCGCGGGCCTGTGCCGCCCGCACGCGGGCCTGCACGATCTCGTCCGCCGGTCCCAGCCGGGTGCGCAGCCGCACCTCGGCCAAGGCGGCGCTGCGCTCGTCCAGGGCGGCCATCTGCGCCAGCCGCTGCGCCTGGCGGCGGGCGGCGCGCAGATCGAGGTAGTTGCGCACCACATCGGCCACGACCGCCACGCGAACGCCCTGGGCATCGGCCCCGGCCGCATCCAGCTCGGCTTCGCCGGCCTGGCGCGTGCTTTCGCCGGCGCCGAAGAGGCCCAGTTCCCACACCATGTCCAGGCTGGCGTGAAAGTAGGTGTCGGTGGCCGAAATGTCCTGCAGCGAACGGGCGCTGGCGCCCAGCGACGGCCGGAACTGCAGGGCCGCGCGGCCCGATTGCAGCCGGGCCTCGCGCAGCCGGCTGGCGGCCTGCGCCAAATCGAGGTTGCTGGCCAGCGCTTCCTGCACGAGGGCGTCCAGCGCAGGGTCGTTGAAGGCTTTCCACCAGGACCGCAGGTCGGCTGCCGGCGCACCGGCGGGCGCCGGCTGGCTCCAGGCCGCTGGCACCGGGGCCACGCCCTGCACCGAGGGGGCGTCGGCCCCACCGAGCGCGGCGCACCCGGCCACCAGGACGGACAGCGCGGCGCACGGCAGGAGGCGAAGGGATCGGTTCACGCGGACAGGACCTGGAGAGGGAAGGGCATTCGGGGAGGGTTTTCAGCGGGCATTGGGCCCGCCAAAATTCGCGCAGCCGTGAATACCGTGTGGAGAAAACGTGGAGACGCGCCGGGGCCCGGTGCGGAGGGCGGCCCATGGATAATCGGCCGGCGGTGTGCCGCCCTCGGACCCTCCCCGGGCCCCGTGGCCGCCGCCCTAGCTCCTGCTGCCATGAACAGTCCTGCCCCCCTGCCTGGTCCGCTTGTCCTCGTGGTCGAGGACGAACCCGGGATCGCCAGCATCCTCACGGCCTACCTGCAGCGCGACGGCCTGCGGGCGCAGCAGGCCGGCAACGGTCTGGACGCCCTGCGGCTGTTTCGCCAGCTGCGGCCCGACATGGTGCTGCTGGACATCCACCTGCCCGGCATGGACGGGCTGGACGTGCTGCGCGCCATCCGCGAAGAGGGTCAGACCCCGGTCATCATGGTCACCGCGCTGGCGGACGATATCGACAAGCTGCTCGGCCTGCGCCTGGGGGCTGACGACTACGTGGTCAAGCCCTTCAGCCCGCCCGAGGTGGTGGCCCGCGTGCGCGCCGTGCTGCGCCGCACGCGGTCGCAGGAAGCGCCCGCCACCACGCCGATCCGCGTGGGCCGGATCGAGATCGACCAGCAGGCCCATGCCGCCCTGGCCTACGGCGAGGACGGGCGCGCCGTGCCGCTGCCGCTCACGTTGACCGAGTTCCGGCTGCTGGCCTGCCTGGCGGCGCAGCCCAAGCGCTGCTTCTCGCGCGGCCACCTGATCGAGCATTGCCTGCCCGAGAGCGACGCGCTCGACCGGGTGATCGACTCCCACCTGTCCAAGCTGCGGCGCAAGCTGCAGCAGGCCGGGCAGGGCGAGCTGATCGAGACGGTGCGCGGCATCGGCTATCGCCTGTGGCCCGGCGAGTCCGCCGAGGGCTGACCCGAGCCGCCGCGCCATGCAAGGCTCCATCCTCGATCGCATCTGGGTCCGTTTCGGACTGTACATCGCCGGGACGCTGCTCGCCACCATGGGCCTGTTGGCGGCCAGCGTGGTCGTGTTCTCCGAAATGCAGTACCGCGATTTCTACCGCAACCTGCCTGCCACCGTGCAGCACGAACTGGACGAGCTCAACGACCACGACCAGGAGGACAGCCCCCAGGCGATGGCGATCTACGGGCAGTACTGGCGCGGCGACCGGCTGTTCGGCGAGAAGTGGTCGCTGGTCGTCGGGCTGGTGGTGTGCCTGCCTTTCGGGTTGGCGGTGGGGTTCTGGGTGTCGCGCCTGGTCACGCAACCCGTGGCCTCGATGGCCGAGGCCGCCACGCGCGTGGCGATGGGCGACTTCACCGTGCGGGCGCAGCCGGGCCGCTACAAGGGCGAGATGGCCGAGATGGTGGGCCACTTCAACCAGATGACCGATGCGCTGGAGGACATGGCGCGCGAGCGCCGCGCCACCGCCGCCTCCATCTCGCACGAGTTGCGCACGCCGCTGACCGTGCTGCGCGCGCGCCTGCACGCGATCTGCGACGGCGTCATCGAGGCCGACGCCGCCGAGTCGCGCGCGCTGCTGGAGCAGGTCGAGTACCTCGGGCGCCTGGTCGGCGATCTGCACACCCTGTCGATGGCCGAGGCCGGCCAGCTATCGCTCAAGATGGCGCCGCAGGACCTGGCGGAACTGGTGCGCGAAGCGCTGGCCGGCCACGCCAGCCGCATCGCCGAACACGGCGTGGCGCTCGATTTGCAGGTGCCGCAGGCCCCGAGCACGGCGCTGGTGAATGCCGACCCCGACCGCCTGCGGCAGGTGCTGTTCAACCTGGTCGAAAACGCGCTGCGCCACGCGGGCGACGGCGGCTGGCTGGGCGTGGCGGTCGAGGTGACGGCTGCCGGCGTGGCGCTGCGCGTGAGCGATGCCGGGGCCGGGCTGCCTACCGAGATGCTGTCGCGGCCGTTTCGACGCTTTCCGCACGCGCCCGGACATGGGGGCGAAGGCTCGGGCCTGGGGCTGTCCATCGTCCATGCCCTGGTGGTCCGCCAGGGTGGCACGGTCGAGGTGGAAAACCGCCCGGAAGGGGGCTCGTGCTTCACCGTGCGGTTTCCGACGGTGGCGCCCCAGGCGTTGGCCTGAAGGGCCGCCTCCCCGCGTGCGCTGCGCCCGGGCGGTGCGGGAATCTGTCCTACGGACCCCGCTGCCAACGGCCCACAGCAGGGGGAGGGGGCCATTTCTAGGATCGGGGCTTGTCGCGAGGACGGGCCTGACGCCCGCTCCTGCGGACTTCCAATGACCGATCCTGACTGGCCCATGAACGCTTTTCTCAAGACCTTTTCCGCTGCGGCCTGCACCGCCTTGCTGCTCACCGCCTGTGGCGGCGGCAACGACGACGATCCCACCCCGAGCGACCAACCCGGCGTGCTGACGGTGAGCAATGCCACGGTCTCGGGCCTGAACGGCGTGTACGGCGACGGCACCATCAACCTGACCGACGTGGACAAGAAGAACCCGGTGGGTTCGTCGCCCGAAGTCTGCACCTTCCGTTTCGATGGCGCCAAGAAGGTCGGCTCCAGCGACCTGGCCTCCGGCGACGTGCGCTACCAGCCCAATGCCGGCAACCTGTACATCGCCTTCCTCACGTTCTCGCAGCGCGAATTCAGCGCCACCGACTGGAGCGACACCACCGTGTCGCGCGATTCCAACCAGGTGCGCCTCCTGAGCAAGACGCTCACGGCCACCGATGGCTCGGGCGACCGCATCACCGTCTCGGGCATCGTGCCCATGCGCGGCAACCGTCCGTCCGGCTGCTGATCCGAAATACCAACCCGCAACCCCCTCGCCCCATTATTTGGGGTTTACCCTGTCCATCCTCCCGGGTGGGCAGGGTTTTTTCATGGGCCGGTGCGATGGGACAATGGCGCCCATGACCGCTGCCCACTCCCCCGACACCCTTACGATCACCCGCCCGGACGACTGGCACCTGCACGTGCGCGACGGCGAAGCGCTGCTCACCGTCGTGCCGCACACGGCCGCCCAGTTCGGGCGCGCCGTCATCATGCCCAACCTGCGCCCGCCCGTGACCACGGCGGCCCTGGCCACGGCGTACAAGGAGCGCATCCAGGCGGCGGTGCCGCCCGGCGTCGCCTTCGAGCCGCTGATGACGCTGTACCTCACCGACAACCTGGCGCCCGAGGAGATCGTGCGCGCCAAGGCGGCGGGCGTGGTCGCCCTCAAGCTCTATCCCGCCGGCGCCACCACCAACAGCGATGCCGGCGTGACCGATCTGCGCAAGACCTACCGCACGCTGGAGGCCATGCAGAAGGCCGGCCTGCTGCTGCTGGTGCACGGCGAGGTGACCAGCAGCGACATCGACCTGTTCGACCGCGAGGCCGTGTTCATCGAGCAGCAGTTCATTCCGCTGCGCCGCGACTTTCCGGAACTGAAGATCGTCTTCGAGCACATCACCACCCGGGATGCGGCGCAGTACGTGCAGCAGGCCGACCGTTTCACCGCGGCCACCATCACCGCGCACCACCTGCTCTACAACCGCAACGCGATCTTCACCGGCGGCATCCGCCCCCATTACTACTGCCTGCCCGTGCTCAAGCGCGAAACGCACCGCGTGGCGCTGGTGGAGGCGGCCACCAGCGGCAGCGATAAATTCTTCCTGGGCACCGACAGCGCGCCGCACCCGGCCCACCTCAAGGAGCATGCGAGCGGTTGCGCCGGCTGCTACACCGCCCATGCGGCGATCGAGATGTATGCCGAGGCGTTCGACCATGCCGGTGCGCTGCACCAGCTCGAAGGCTTCGCCAGCTTCCACGGCCCCGCGTTCTACGGCCTGCCGCGCAACCAGGGCACGATCACCCTGCGCCGCGAATCGTGGACGCCGCCGGGCAGCTTCGCCTTCGGCGAGGCCGAACTCAAGCCGCTGCGCTCGGGCGAGGCGCTGCCGTGGCGGGTGGTGGGGTGAACGCCACCGCGCACCCGGCGTGCCTGCCCGCCTTGGCGGCCGTGCTCCGACAGTCCCTGCGAGGCCACCCATGACCGCTTTCTTCATCGACGCCGACAACCTGTGCGCGCCCGCCTGGGTGGAGGAGGCCTTTCGCACCTTGGAGCAGCACGAGGGCAGCGTGTCCCTGCGCCGCGCGTACGGCAGTGCCGACAAGCTCAAGGGGCTCGGGGAGGTGCTGCGCACCCGCATGATCGGGCCCTACATGAACCTGTCGCTGACCAAGAACACGACGGACGTGGCCCTGGCGGTCGATGTGATGGAGCTGTCCTATGCGCCTTCGCGCCCGTCCACCATCGCGATCGGTTCGGGCGACGCCGACTTCGTGCCGCTGGTGCTGCGGCTGCGCGAGCGCGGGTTCCGGGTGGTGTGCCTTTCCGATCGCGGCAAGATGGCGCCCGAGGCCGTCAATGCCTACGACCAGGTGTTCCTGGTCGGGCCGGAGGGCGATCAGGTGACCGAGGTCCCCGCCACGATGCCGGAGGCCGCGCCACCGGCCCCCCGAAGCCCCGCGGCCAAGAAAGCGCCCGCGCGCAAAACCACCCCGCGCAAGGCCGCTGCGCCCAAGCCGGCGGTGCAGGCCGCACCGGCCAAGAAGGCGCCTGCGAAGAAATCCGCCGCCAAGAAGGCGGCTTCCACCACGGCGGCCAAGGCGGCGGCTAACGCTGGGGCGGATGGCCGTCGGGCGGGCTCGGGCGCCGGCGAGGCCGTGAGCGTCCGCCACATCCTGGACCACGCCCCCGCCCTGAAAGCCGGGCAGTGGCAGCCGCTGGGCGACATCGTGAAACTGCTGCACGACGCGAAGCTGCTGGGCAAGAACACGGCATCGACCAAGCTGTTCAAGAAATTCCCCGACCATTTCGAGCTGAAGCCCCAGACGCAGCCCAACGCGGTCCGTTACCTCCCCGAGGCGCGCTGAACCCGTGGACCCCGGCGCGTTCGGCGTGGCGCCGCCCTGGCTGCAGCCGTTTGAAGACCTGGGCCCCGGGGTCCGGGCGGCATGGCAGGCCGGCACGCCCCTGCCGGACGCCCTGAACCGGATGCCGGGCGCCGCCGTGCGCTTCGTGCCGCACTCGGCCCTGCCGGCGGGCCGGGCCTACGAGGCGTTCATCTTCGACACCGGCACCGTCCCCACCCGCGACAACCTGCACGATTTTTTCAACGGCCTGGTCTGGCTGCGCTATCCGCAGGCCAAGCACCGGCTGAATGCCCTGCAGGCCGAGGCCATCGCCCAGACCGGTGTGGGCGCGGTGCGCGGGCCGCTGCGCGACGCGATCACGCTGTTCGATGAAAACGGCGCCGTGCTGTTCGCCCCCGCGCCGCTTTGGCAGGCGCTGGCGGCGCGCGACTGGCGGCGGTTGTTCGTCGACCTGCGGCCGCTGTGGCGGCAGGCGCAGCTGGTGTTGTTCGGCCATGCCTTGCTGGAAAAACTCGAGGCGCCAAGAAAACCGATCACGGCGCATGTGTATCAAGCGCAGGTTGCTATCGATTCGGTAGCGGATGTGGATGCCTGGCTGGCCGGCGCGCTCGATGCGGCGCACCTGGCCACCAAGCCTTTTCTGCCGCTGCCGGTGCTCGGCGTGCCCGGCTGGTGGCCCGGGAACGAGAACTTTTGCTTCTATGATGACTCCCTCGTATTCCGCAGCGCGCGCCCCGCATAACAAACTACACCAGGGCCATCGCAACGCTGCGAACACGGCTTGAACGCCTGCGCACCATCCCCATTTTCCGGTTTGTGACAGCGCGTTCCTGCCGCTGGTCACACCCCCGTATCCCTCCGTGGAGAACCCTTCGATGAAACGAATCGCGCTTTTCTTGTTGACCAACGTCGCCGTCGTGGTGGTGCTGGGCATCGTCGCCAGCCTGCTGGGCGTCAACCGCTTCCTGACCGCCAATGGCCTGAACCTGGGGGCACTGCTGGGCTTTGCCTTCATCATGGGCTTCGGCGGCGCCATCATCTCGCTGCTGATCAGCAAGCCCGTCGCCAAGTGGAGCGCGGGCGTGCAGATCATCGACGGCACCGGGTCGGCCGATGAGGCCTGGATCGTCGAGACCGTGCGCAAGTTCGCCGACAAGGCCGGCATCGGCATGCCCGAGGTCGGCATCTTCCCCGGCGACCCCAACGCGTTCGCCACCGGCGCCTTCAAGAACAACGCCCTCGTGGCGGTGTCCACCGGGCTGCTGCAGGGCATGACGCGCGAGGAGGTCGAGGCGGTGATCGGCCACGAGGTGGCCCACATCGCCAATGGCGACATGGTGACCATGACGCTGATCCAGGGCGTGATGAACACCTTCGTGGTGTTCCTGTCCCGCGTGATCGGCTATGCGGTGGACAGCTTCCTGCGCAAGAACGACGAGAACAGCTCTGGCCCCGGCATCGGCTACTACGCCACGACCATCGTGCTCGACATCCTGCTGGGCTTCCTGGCGTCGATGATCGTGGCCTGGTTCAGCCGCCAGCGCGAATTCCGTGCCGACGCCGGCGCGGCGCAGCTGATGGGCCGCAAGCAGCCCATGATCAACGCGCTGGCCCGCCTGGGCGGCGCCCACCCGGCCGAACTGCCCAAGAACATGGCCGCCCTGGGCATCGCCGGCGGCATCGGCAAGCTGTTCAGTACCCACCCGCCGATCGAAGAGCGCATTGCCGCGCTACAGACGAACGCCTGAAGGGGCTTTGAATTGATGAGCGGGCGGCCTTCCATGCCGCCTGCCCCGCGAAAGAGCGACCGGAGCGATCCGTCCGCTCTTTTTTTGCGCTTGTATCAAGTTGTCAGAATGGGTGCCGATACTTACCATGGACCCCACCCCATGCGCCTGGCGCACCGCCGGCCGCTCTTTTTCGCCTGCGGCCCTTCTCACCGGTATCTGACATGACCCTGCACAACGCCCGCCTTTCCCTGCGCCTTGCCCTGGCTTTCGGGGTCATCTGCCTGGTCATGTCCCTCGCCGCTGCCGTGGGCATCTGGCGGCTCATGGAACTGCAGGACATCGCCGATGGCCTGGGCGGACCGGCGGCGGAGCGGGCCTTGCTGGCACGCGAACTGCACGCGATCGTGGTGCTGAGTTCCTCGCGCGCCGAAACTCTGCTGGAAATCGACAACCCCGCCTATGCCGCGCGCATCGACACGGACCGCAAGGCCACTTCCGCCCGTTCGACCGAGGTGCGAAAGCGGCTCGAAGAGCTGGCGACGGACAGCGAATCCAAGCGCATCTTCGAGGCCATCGACACCGCGGGCAATGCTTTTCGGGGCGCGCGCGACGATCTGGTCAAGCGGCGCAAAGCCGGCGAAACCCTGCCGCCCGATGCAGTGGGCAAACTGCTGCGCCCTGCGGCCGACCGCTATGCCGCGGCGGTGAACGACATGGCCGATTACCAGCGCAAGCAGGTCGAGGAAGACCGGGCCGCCGCCGCCGCCAGCGAACGCCAGGGCATCGCGCTGCTGGTGGGCGGCTCGGTGCTGGGGCTGCTGCTGGCGCTGGTGTGCGCCGTGGTGCTGTCGCGCTCCATCCTGCGGCCGCTGTCCCATGCGTCCACGGTGGCGGACCGCATCGCCGAAGGCGACCTGACCTCCACCGTGCCGGCCATCGGCGCCGGCAACCGCGACGAGGTGCGGGCCATGCTGGCGCGCCTGGACGGCATGCAGGCGCGCCTGACCGGCCTGGTGATCGGCATGCGGCAGGCCAGCACGTCGGTGGCCGGCGCCAGCGCCGAGATCGCGGCCGGCAATTCGGACCTGTCGGCGCGCACCGAGCAGACGGCCTCCAACCTGGAGGAAATCGCGGCCAGCATGGAAGAGTTGCTGTCCACCGTGCGCCACAGCGCGGATGCGGCCCAGCAGGCCAACCACCTGGCGGTGTCGGCCAGCGACGTGGCACGGCGCGGGCGCGACGCGGTGGAGCGCGTGGTAGGCACCATGGACGGCATCGCCCAGTCCTCGCGCCGCATCGCCGACATCACCAGCGTGATCGACGGCATCGCCTTCCAGACCAACATCCTGGCGCTCAACGCCGCCGTGGAAGCGGCCCGCGCCGGCGAGCAGGGCCGGGGTTTCGCCGTGGTGGCCAGCGAAGTGCGCAGCCTCGCGCAGCGCTCGGCCACGGCCGCCAAGGAGATCGGCGGGCTCATCGGCGACAGCGTGCGCCAGGTGGCGGAAGGTTCGCAACTGGTGCATGCGGCCGGCGGCACCATGGGCGAGATCGTCGACTCGGTGCAGCAGGTGGCGACCATCATCGGCGAGATCGGCACCGCCACGCGCGAACAGAGCACGGGCCTGGGGCAGGTGGGCGAGGCGGTGAACCAGCTCGACCAGATGACGCAGCAGAACGCCGCGCTGGTGGAGGAATCCTCCGCCGCCGCCCAGGGGCTGCGCGTGCAGGCCGAGCAATTGGCCCAGCTGGTGGAGGCCTTCCGGCTGCCAGCGGGTTCGGCGCTCGCGGTGCGCTGACCGCCCGAGCCGCGGTGCGCCGGGCGGGGGCGGCCTCGGCGGCAGGCCCACGCTTTACCGGGGATTTACGCCAGCGCGTCAACAGCGCCCGCTGGCGCAGGCGTTGAGCACGCATCAGTCACTTTCCCGGACCGGTGCCCATGATGTTTTCCTCCCCTGTCGTCACTTCTTCCTCCAGGCCCGCATTCGCCGGCCTGGCGGCGGCCCTGGTGGCCGCCACGGTTCTTTCGGGCTGCGTCGTCGCCCCGCCGCCCCGTCCACGCACCGTGGTGGTGGAGCCACCGCCCGCGCGTGCCGTGATGGTCGATCCCGCCCCCGTGGTGGTCGTCGCGCCCACTGCACCGCCCGCACCCTATGTCGAGACGATCACCGTGGCGCCTTCGCCCGTGCATGTGTGGGTCGGTGGATTCTGGGAGTGGGGCGGCGGCCGCTACGTCTGGCGGCCGGGCCACTGGACCACGCCGCCGCGCCCCGGCGCGGTGTGGGTGCCCCACCACTGGGAGCCGGGCCCGGGCGGCTGGCACATGCGGCCCGGGCACTGGGCGCCCCGCTGAGGCCAGTGCCGCATGTGCGCTGAAGGCGCTGGGCGACGGGCCGGGGATGCGCGTCAGGCGAGCAGCGCGCGCGCCACGGCCTCGCCCACCTTGATGCCGTCCACCCCGGCCGAAAGAATCCCGCCCGCGTAGCTGGCGCCTTCGCCGGCCGGGTACAGGCCGGCGGTGTTCAGGCTCTGGAAGGCCTCGTTGCGCCCGATCTTGAGGGGCGACGATGTGCGCGTCTCCACCCCGGTCAGCACCGCGTCGTGCATGTCGAAGCCCTTGATCTTCTTGCCGAAGGCCGGCAGCGCCTCGCGCAGGGCCTCGGTGGCATAGCCGGGCAGGGCGGCATCGAGGTCCGTCAGCGTGACGCCGGGCTTGTATGAGGGCTCCACGGAGCCCAGCGCCTGCGAAGACCGCCGTGCCAGGAAATCGCCCACCAGCTGCGCGGGCGCGTTGTAGTTGCTGCCGCCCAGCACGTAGGCGTTCGACTCCAGCTGCCGCTGCAGCACGATGCCCGCCAGCGGGTGCGGCGTGGCACCGGCCGCCAGCGCCTGCACGCCATAGGTGCCGCCCAGCGCGGCCTCGAACGCCGCGGCGTCGTGCGGATAGTCGTTGGGATCGATGGCGACGACCATGCCGGCGTTGGCGTTGCGCTCGTTGCGCGAGTACTGGCTCATGCCGTTGGTGACCACGCGGTGCGGCTCGCTGGTGGCGGCCACGACCGTGCCGCCCGGGCACATGCAGAAGCTGTACACCGCGCGGCCGTTGCCCGCGTGGTGCACCAGCTTGTAGTCGGCCGCGCCCAGCAGCGGGTGCCCGGCGTGCCGGCCCCAGCGCGCGCGGTCGATGAGCCCTTGCGGATGCTCGATGCGAAAGCCCACCGAGAAGGGCTTGGCTTCCATGTGCACGCCGCGCTCGTACAGCATGGCGAAGGTGTCGCGCGAGCTGTGGCCCAGGGCCATCACCACGTGGTCGGCGCGCAGCGCATGGGTCTGTCCCGTGGCCTGGTCGAGCACCTGCAGGCCGCGCAGGTGGCGCTGGCCGGCGGCGTCCTGCTCGACCACCACGTCGGTCACGCGCTGCTCGAACCGCACCTCGCCGCCCAGCGCGATGATCTGCTCGCGCAGCGTCTCCACCACCTTGACGAGCTTGAACGTGCCGATGTGCGGATGCGCCACCGAGAGGATCTCGGGCGGCGCGCCCGCCTGCACGAATTCCTCCATGACCTTGCGGCCCAGGTGGCGCGGGTCCTTGATCTGGCTGTAGAGCTTGCCGTCGCTGAACGTGCCGGCACCGCCCTCGCCGAACTGCACGTTCGACTCCGCCTGCAGCTCACGCCGCCGCCACAGGCCCCAGGTGTCCTGCGTGCGCTCGCGCACCGCGCGGCCGCGTTCCAGCACGATGGGCCGGAAACCCATCTGCGCCAGCACCAGTGCCGCGAAGATGCCGCAGGGCCCGAAGCCCACCACCACGGGCCGGTGCGCCAGCCCGGCCGGCGCCCGGCCCACCGGCCGCCAGACCATGTCGGGCGTGGGCTGGATGTGGGGCTGACCGGCGTGGCCCGCCAGCAGCGCGGCCTCCTGCGACGGATCGGCCAGGGTGATGTCGATGATGTACACCGCCAGCAGCTCGGCCTTGCGCGCGTCGAAACTGCGCTTGAAGACGTGGACATGGGCGATGCCTTCGGGCGGCAGCGCCAGGATGCGGCAGGCGGCGGCGCGCAGGGCGGGCTCGGGGGATTCGGCTGCGCTGAGCGGCAGCTTGATTTCGGACAGGCGGATCATGGCTTGCGGGCCCGTGTCGATCGGGCGAAGGGCAATGTCGTGGGGACCGGCATGATAAAGGAGGCCCGCGATGCCGGGCAGACCGGGTGTGGCACGCCCGTCCGATGTGTCGGATGGTCGCTATTTAATTGATAGCAATATGCCCTAGTGTTTATTGTGCTGGAGGCCGTTTTGATGCGAAGTCTCTGCCGCAGCGCCTGGCGGTTCCGCCTGGGGCCGGCGGCGGCCCAGCAACTCCACCCCGCCGAACGCCAGTGCAGCCAGCCCCAGGGGCAGGAAGAAGTACAGCGTGCGGTAGGCCAGCACCGAGGCCAGTGCCTGCGGCGCGGGCAGGTAGGCGGACAGCACCGCCACGCCCACGGCCTCCAGCACGCCCAGCCCGGCGGGGATGCGCGAGATGAGCCCAGCCACCGCGCCCAGCAGCACCGTTGCCAGCGCAGCTGCATACGGTGCGCGCTGCCCGGTCAGCACCCACAGCGCCGCGCCCATCACCATCCAGTTGGCGGCCGACAGCGCCACCTGCAGCATGCCCACGGGCCAGCGCGGCATGGCGATGCGATGCCCGCGCAGGTACACGGGCCGGCCATGGCGCAGTGCGCAGGCGGCGACGTAGAGCAGGCTCGCCGTCGTCAAGGCCGCACCCATCCAGCGCAGGTGCTGGGGGCCGACGTGCCAGTTTTCGGGCAACTGCGGCGACCACAGCCAGAACACCGCGCCCGCCAGGAAGAAATAGCCCAGCCAGTTGGTCAGGATGCTCATCCCGATCACCTGCCCGATGGCCGCCACCGACACGCCCTGCTGCGAGTACAAGCGGTAGCGCACCGTCACCCCGCCGATGATCGATCCCAGGTTCAGCGTGAACGGATAGGCGATGAGCGTGATGCCCACCGTGCGCCCGGCCGACAGCCCGTGCCGCGTGTAATGGCGCCCGAACAGGTCGAAGGTGCTGTACAGCAGGTGGCTGGCCAGCGCCAGCGCGCCGCCCAGCAGCAGCACCGGCACCGGAAAGGCCAGGAACGACGCCCAGACCGCGGGCCAATCCACCGTGCGCGCCTGGCGCACCAGCAGCGAGACGACGAAGAGGACGAAGGCGCCGCTGGCGAGGGTCACGGCCCAGGGCCACCAGCGGTGGGCGGTCAGGCGCTTCCAGCGGCTGGCGGGGCGCGCCGGCAGCGCAGCGCCGTCCCTGGGAGCCCCGGCCTGGGGCCGGGCGGGGTCCTGCCCGGGCGCGGCCGGGTCCAGGGAGGACAGGGCCGGGGAGGGCGCCGCTGCCGCCATGGCTCAGGTGGCCGAAGGCCGGTGGGTGGGGTCGGGGGCAGGACCGTCCTGGGCGCCAACCAGCGAGATTTCGGGCTCGTGGCGCGGCAGCCAGCCCGCCCAGGAGGGGAACCAGCGCATGACGTGGAACAGGAAATAGCTGCGCAGCAGGCGCAGGCCATCCCAGCGCGAGGGTGGCGTGGCCTCGACCTGGCGGCAGCTGTGCTGCATCAGGTGGTCCAGCCGTTCGTGCAGCGTCGCGTTGAAATCCTTGTCGCGGATCACCACGTTCGCCTCGAGGTTGAGCGAGAGGCTCAAGGGGTCGAGGTTGCTGGAGCCCACGGTGGACCATTCGCCGTCCACCAGCGCGACCTTGCCGTGCAGCGGCCGGTCGCAGTATTCGTAGATGCGCACGCCGGCGCGCAGCAGGTGGTCGTAGAGCATGCTGGCCGCCGTGCGCACGATGGGCATGTCGGGCTGGCCCTGCAGGATGAGCCGCACGTCCACCCCGCGCCGCGCCGCGCGGCGCATTTCGCGGATGAAGCGGTAGCCGGGAAAGAAGTAGGCATTGGCGATCACCACGCGCTCGCGCGCGGCGCGCAGGGCCACGCGGTAGTGGCGCTCGATGTCGTTGGTGTGGTTGTGGTTGTCGCGCGTGACGAAGATCGCGTCCGCCGTGCCCGCATGGGGCAGCGGCGGCACGGCGTTCGCCCCCTGGCGGCGGCGCCGTGTCCGGGGCGGCATGACGGCATCGCGCGCGAAACCCAGCATGTGGGCGACGATGGGGCCGCGCACCTCGACCGAGTAGTCTTGCTTGGCCTCGGGGCCGTAGTCGGCCACGTGGTCGGCCGAGTAGTTGATGCCGCCGATGAAGCCGATCTCGCCGTCCACCACCACGATCTTGCGGTGCATGCGCCGCAGCACGTTCAGCCGCTGGCCGAACAGCCGGCGGCCCGGGTCGAAAATGCGAAAGCGCACGCCGGCGTTCACCAGTTCGCCGATGAAGTCTTCCGGCAGATCGGGCGAGCCGAAGCCGTCCACCAGCACATGCACCTCGGCGCCGTTGCGCGCGGCCTGCAGCAGAGCGGCATGCAGCCCCCTGCCGATCTTGTCGTCGAAGAGGATGAAGGTTTCAAGGATCACCTCGCTCCGCGCCTGTGATATAGCCTCGAACACGCGGGGGAAGAACGCCTCGCCGTTCTCCAGCAGCGTGAAATGGTTGCCGGGCACCCAGCGCGAGGGGCGGGGGCGGCGCATCACAGCGAAATCTCCGCGGCCAGGGGGGCGTGGTCCGACAGCTTGTGCCAGGGCTTGCGCGGCAGCACCACCGGCGCGTGCACCGAGGCATTGCGCACGTAGATGCGGTCCAGTGCCAGCAGCGGCATGGAGGCCGGGAAGGTGCGCACCGCCTTGCCCCGCGCATGCATGAACACTTCGTGCAGGCCGGCGCCGGCACGCAGCACGTCGTGCGCACGGCCGCGCCAGTCGTTGAAGTCGCCCGCCACGACCACCGGGTCTTCGGGCGGAAACGTGGCCACCAGCTCGCACACGCGCTTGAGCTGGCGCTGGCGGTGCGCCTCCTGCAGGCCCAGGTGCACGCAGATGGCATGCACCTGCCGGGCGTGGCCCGGGGGCTGCAGCACGCAGTGCAGCATGCCGCGCCGCTCGGGCCCGCTCACGGAGATGTCGTGGTTTTCGTAGTGGACGATGGGGAACTTGGACAGCAACGCGTTGCCGTGGTGGCCGTTGTCGTACACCGCATTGCGGCCATAGGCGTATTGGCCCCAGATGGTGTCGGCCAGGAATTCGTAATGCGGCTCCTGCGGAAAATTGGCCACGCGCCCGGCGTGCCGCTGGTGGGTGCCCAGCACTTCCTGCAGGAAGACCAGGTCGGCCGATACGCCGCGCACGGCTTCGCGCAGCTCGTGCAGCATGAAGCGGCGGTTGAAGGTGGTGAAGCCCTTGTGCACGTTCACGGTCAGCACCTTGAAGGCAACGGGAGAGGCGGTGGATGGTTCCATGGGGCAATCAGTGAGCGCGGGGGAGGGGCGGGAACCGGGCCGAAAAGCCCGGTTTCAGGCGGGCCCCGCATGGGCTTTGATTGTTTCGATGGCGGTCCGGCTGGGCTGTAGGACGGCTGGCCGAACGCTTGTGACCCGATGGCGGCGGGGCCTGAGGGCCGCTTGCAGCCCGGCTCCCGCGGCCGGGACGGGTGCCGCCCCAGCCCGGAAAAGGCCCCACCCATGGGCTGCGGGTGGGCGCACTTCGCACGCTGCCCTGGTCCGGGGCAGCGCGCGTATCAGAAAGCGCCTCAGGAGGGCAGGAATCCCTCGACCGACAGATAGCGCTCGCCCGTGTCGTAGTTGAAGCCCAGCACCTTGGCGCCCGCGGGCAGCTCGGGCAGCTTCTGTGCGATGGCGGCCAGCGTGGCGCCGGAGGAAATGCCCACCAGCAGGCCTTCCTCGCGCGCGGCGCGGCGGGCGTATTCGCGCGCGGGCTCGGCATCGACCTGGATCACGCCGTCGAGCAGGCTGGTGTCGAGGTTCTTGGGCACGAAGCCCGCGCCGATGCCCTGGATCGGGTGCGGCGCCGGCTGGCCGCCGGAGATCACGGGCGAGGCCACGGGCTCCACCGCGAAGATCTTGAGGGCCGGAAACTTCGCCTTCAGCACGCGGCCCACACCCGTCAGGTGGCCGCCCGTGCCCACGCCGGTGATCAGCGCGTCCAGGCCATCGGGGAAGTCCGCCAGCACTTCCCGCGCCGTGGTGCGCACGTGCACGTCGATGTTGGCGGGGTTTTCGAACTGCTGCGGCACCCAGGCGCCGGGGGTCTGCGCGCGCAGCTCCTCGGCGCGGGCGATGGCGCCCTTCATGCCCTTTTCGCGCGGGGTGAGGTCGAACTGCGCAGCGTAGGCCAGCATGAGGCGGCGCCGCTCGACGCTCATGCTGTCGGGCATCACCAGGATGAGCCGGTAGCCCTTCACCGCCGCCACCAGGGCCAGTCCGATGCCCGTGTTGCCCGAGGTGGGCTCGATGATCGTGCCGCCGGGCTGCAGCGCGCCGCTGCGTTCCGCGTCTTCCACCATCGACAGGGCGATGCGGTCCTTGATCGAACCGCCGGGGTTGCTGCGCTCGGACTTGACCCAGACGTTGGCACCCGCGCCGAACAGGCGGTTGATGCGCACATGGGGCGTGTTGCCGATGGTTTGCAGGATGTTCTCGACTTTCATGGCGTCTCCAGGTTGGACAGGTACGGGACAGGCAAAAAAACATTTTGGCCCATGCCTACGACACTCCGCGCATATGGTTATGCCGGCGATGCGGCTTTCTCGATGTCGATGCGCGTGGCACCCGCGCAGGGCGCCATGGCGATGCGCACCGGCAGGCACTGCGCGATGACCTGCGCATTCGTGCTGGCATGCGGGGTGATCGCCTCGGCCGTGTAGCTCGCCCGCTGGCCGCTGCGCCAGACGGCGAGGGCCAGCGGCAGCATCCACTGGTCCGCCAGATGCGGACCGACAGCGCCGCGACTGCGCTCGAACGAGCGCACTTCGCCGGCCAGCTGGCGCGCCACCTGTTCGGCCGGCATGCCGCGCTCACCCAGCGCGCAGAACACCTCGGTCACCTCGGCGTGCTCCAGCACCGCCAGCAGGGCGTTGCCCGGGCCTTCGTTCTGCCGTGCGGGCGGGATGCGCCACGGGTCGTCGCCTTCGCTCCAGTCCAGTTGCTGGCGCAGCGCCGCCAGCTCGCGCACCGCGATGCCGCGGGCCAGCCCCGGCACCAGGGCCTCGGCCCAGGCGCTGCGGCGCGCGCCGCGGTCCAGCAGATCGAACGGCGCCAGCGGGCCTGACGCGGGCGCGATGACTGCATGCACCTCGCCGCCGCCTGCGGGATAAAAGCCCCGGCGCCGCAGCGTGAGCTCCAGCCCCACGCCAAGGCGCCGCACCAGCGGCGCAAAGGCCCGCTGCAGGAAGTCGAACGGGGGCGCCATGGGGTTGTGCGTGCCGCCCGAAAGCTGCACCCGGCTGGGCGCGCCAGCCAGCATCAGCGCGGGCAGCACGGTCTGCAGCACCAGCAGGCAACTGCCGGCCCCGGCGATCGCGAAGGCGTAGTCGCCCGCCTGCACCGGGCCGGGCATGAACTGCAGCGCCTGCGATCCCAGCTCGGCGCCTTCCGCCTGCCCGCCGCAGACCTGCACCGCCGCCTGCACGCAGGCCAGGTGCTGACGCATCAGTCCTGGCTTGGGCCGGCCCGCGCGGATGTGGTCTATGCGCAGCGGCCGGCCGGTCACCAGGGACAGCGCCAGGCCGGTGCGCAGGATCTGCCCGCCGCCCTCGCCGTGGGAGCCGTCGAGGGTCAGCATGGCGCGGGCCAAGTCTTGTGTTTCCGTGTACTGCATGAAATGCTTTGCGCATGCGCGTTGTGCGCCGATGTCTGTCAAAGGACTGATGTTCGCGATTGGTTAGATGCGGCTGGGGTGGCGTGCCGTTGGATGGCCTGCCTCATGCGCCGAGCGCGGCCCCGGGTCCAGCCATCTTCTTGATGGCATAGCTGGTCCAGCGTTGCCAGAAAGCAAGAGTCCGCCACCTGGATGGCCAGGCGGCAGTCATGGACGAAGTGGCCCGTGGAAGGCCTTCTTTGCAGCGCGCCCAGCAGGCTCGCCTGGACTGCCTTGCGTTCTGAAGCGATCAAGGCGGCTTGTTTGAGCCGGTGCGCCACGGCGTCACGAAGGTAGCCGGAGCGAAAAAACCGGGGACTCAGTTCCAGGTACAGCAATGCCACGCGCCTCCAGTAGCCACTGCTCTGCACGATGCTGGCTTGTGCCTGCGCACTCCAAAGCTCCCAAAGCGGGCTTTGGTAACTGCGAAATTCCTCCCAGGCCTTGATTCTTGCGTTTCGTTCGGATGGGGTGGATGACCGATGCACAGACACCTTCTGGCAATTGGCGTACAGGCGGTTCATGTCTCTCTCGGCGGTTCTGATCGTCCGTGCATCAATCACTGCATTCCCCCCTCATTGCGCTATCCCTTCACGCACACCACTTGCTTGAGCGTGTACACCACTTCCACCAGGTCTTCCTGCGCCGCCATCACGGCGTCGATGTCCTTGTAGGCCATCGGGATCTCGTCGATCACATCGGCGTCCTTGCGGCATTCCACCCCTTCCGTGGCGGCAATTTGGTCAGCGATGGTGTAGAGCTTCTTGGCCTTGGTGCGGCTCATCTTGCGGCCCGCGCCGTGGCTGCAGCTCATGAAGCTCTCCGGGTTGCCCTTGCCGCGCACGATGAAGCTCTTGGCGCCCATGCTGCCGGGAATGATGCCCAGCTCGCCGGCCTTGGCGCTCACGGCGCCCTTGCGGGTGACGAACACGTCTTCGCCGAAGTGCGTCTCGCGGCTCACATAGTTGTGGTGGCAGTTCACCGCTTCCACATGGGCCTCGAAGGGCTTGGCGATCACCTTGCGGGCGGCCGCGATCACGCGCTGCATCATCACCTCGCGGTTGGCGCGCGCGAACTTCTGCGCCCAGCCCACGGCGCGCACGTAGTCGCCGAAATACCGGGCGCCTTCCTCGAAATACGCCAGGTCCTGGTCGGGCAGGTTGCGCTGGTGCAGCTCGGCATCCTTCTTGGCCAGCTCGATGAAGTGCGTGCCGATGGCGTTGCCCACTCCGCGCGAGCCTGAATGCAGCATGAACCACACGCCACCGTGTTCGTCCAGGCACACCTCGATGAAGTGGTTGCCGGTACCCAGCGTTCCCAGGTGCTTGTGGTGGTTGGTGCTGGCAAAGCGCGGATAGTCCTCGCAGATCGCGTCGAACTCGCCCTTCAGGGCGGCCCAGGCCGCATCGCTCTCATCGGGTGGCGTTTCCCACGAGCCCTTGTCGCGGCCCATGCGGCGCGGGTTGCTGCCGTGCGGCACGGCCTTTTCGATCGCGGAGCGCAGCGGGCCCAGGTTGTCCGGCAGGTCGTTGGCGTGCAGCGTGGTCTTGCACGCCATCATTCCGCAGCCGATGTCCACGCCAACGGCCGCCGGGATGATGGCCTTGAAGGTGGGAATCACCGATCCCACCGTGGCGCCGATGCCGTAGTGCACATCGGGCATGGCGGCCACGTGCTTGAACACGATGGGCAGGCGCGCCGCGTTCTCCAGTTGCTTCTGGGCCTCGTCCTCCACGGGCACGCCCTGGGTCCACATCTTGATGGGGACACCGTTTTCCACATTGCGTTGCAGGTAGTTCATTGCGTTCTTCTTTCTTGTCGTTTGTCTGTCTGTCTTATTTTCGGGTGCTCATTCACTGACCCAGTCGAACACCGCTTCCACGATCTGTCGCGGGCCCGTGCAGTTGCCACAGGTGCAGTGCGCGGGTTGTGCCATGGCGCTGGTGTCCAGCGCCAGGATCTTCTGTGCAAAGCGCTGGCGGTTGCCGGGCTCAAGCATCCAGGCTTTCATCGCCTCGCAGAATTCCGGTTGGTCTTCGGCAAAGGCGTTCTGGATTTCGTTCTTTCCCCAGAAGTCCCAGTAGCTCGCCTCGGCGTACCGCAGCACGGCGCTTTGGCGCTCGTCGTTCAGCCAGTGCGTCAGCAGCGGTTGCACGTTCACGCCGCTCTTGTGGAACATCAACAGGATGTCGAAGGCGTTCGCGCCATTGAACGGGCTGGGCTCGCGCCCGGCGTGCCCCAAGCCTTCGTGGAAGAAGGCCAGTGCGTAAGCGTCCACGGCGGCTCGCTCCTGGGGCGACAGGGCATCGGCCGGGCAGTTGCCCAGGCGGTCCAGGTACAGCTCGGTCGAGTGGTGCAGCTCCTCGCCCAGGGCCATCAGTTCCAGCATGCGGGGCAGGAAGTAGAGCAACTCCTCGGCTGGCTGCTCGCTGCCCTTGGCGGAGCTGTTGTATTCGTAGAAGTGGCGGGTCGTTATGCGGCGCAGCGGCAGGCGCCGCATCTCGCGTTCCATGGCCTCGTCCATGCAGCAGGCCGTGCACACATCCAGCATCTGTGTCGGAGCGCCATGGCGCTGGAAGGCGGCATAGACGGCATCCACCGCCTCGCGCAGGGCGGGCGGCAGCATGGCGGCCTGCGCCGCGGGGGCGTTCGTTTTCATCGGTTTCTTTCCTGTTTGGTTCGCCATGGGGCTCAGCCCTTCCGACGCATTCAAAAAAAGAGGTGACAAGGGGTGTCGGGTTGCGCCATTGAGCTACCTGCCGAAGCAGACCGGGGATTGAACCCGGAACCTTCAGAGCCCGAGGGCCCCGACGCTCTACCTGTAAACCCGTCTGCATTCACCTCGCAAACACACAAAAAAAGCAGCGACAAGGATCGACGAAACATCGTGCTCTACCACTGAGCTACGGCCTTTCGACCGGCGGGATTCGAACCCGCGACCACGAGAGTAGAAGTCTGTAGTTCCGTCAGCATTCGCTGCAAAAAACAGTGCGACAAGGGTGGCAAGACATGGACCACGCCGCGGTGCGGCGCTGGGATTCGAACCCCGGTCCCTCCAGATGTAGTCCTGCCTGCATTCGCACATTCATTCATCGATGGCCTTCCCGTTCGGTGACAAACAGGCGGTGCGACCGGGATGTAGTCACACCTGCATTCGCCGAACGACAGCCGTCATTCCCACGATCGGATGCCCTGAATTGGCATTCATGGCACCTTCTCGCCGATCGTCAGATCGGGGTGTCCTCGATCACGCCGACCCAATGCGCCGCGCCCATGCCCCCTGCGGCATACACCGCCAGCAGCTTGAACACTTCGTCGCTGAAGCCGCCGATGTTCAGCACATCGGGCTGCTCCTGCGCCTGCGTCGTTGCGCAAGGCTGGATGTCGATGCACACCAGCCGGGCCGTCGGGTTGCGCTGCTTGAACGCCGCCCACTCCTGCATGGTCGCGGTGGCCCGGCCCCGTGCACGGTCGGCCCACGATTCGTTGTCGGACACCAGCACCACCAGCTCGGCCTGCGCCTTCTCGCGGTTCAGCAGGGCCAGCGGTGCGCTGCACGACGTTCCTCCACCACCCACCGCGGCCAGCTTGGCCGCATTGGTCATGACCGAATCGCGGGGATTCAGTGGCAGCGGCACCACCTTCGTTTCGAAGGGCAGCACACGCGCATCCGCATTGCGGCGCAGCACGGCAGCGGCCACCAGAGCGGCCACGTCGATGCACCGCACCGCGGAAGTCGCCGAGCCCCGGTGGCCCGTCACAGGCGAGCCCATCGAGCCCGACACGTCGGGGCAAACCACCACGCGGCCTTCGAACTGCGGCACATTGGCCAGCGCGAGTTCCATCGCATCCTGCAGCGCTTCCTTCACCACCGTCGGCACGTCGGCGCCGCAGGCGGTGTACGCCGCCATCAACTGGTACGGCAGCACGCGGGCCTTGGCCACGGCCTGCGGGTCACGCAGCTTGGCGGCCACGGCATCGGCCAGGCCTGGCAGCGCGAACACGCCATGCCGGGCAAAGGTGTTCAGGTTCTGGCGCACCATCTGCCACGAGCCTCGCTGTGCAATCGTGGCCCAGGCCGATGCGTCCAGCTCCAACGCGGTCAGCATCTGGAACGGCACGTCGGGCACGGGCTGCGTGCGGTCTTGCTTGAAGCGTTCGAAGGCCTGCGTCAGTGGAGGCAGCGCCTCCTGGGCATAAGGGCGACCGATCAGCCAGGCGAACCACGCGGCGCGCCAGGCTTCCGTGGGCTTCGGGTGCACCATCTTCACCACGTCGGCCAGCGAAGGCGTGTTGCCCACGGCGGCGTTCAGCAGTTGCGCCTCGGTGGCGTCGAGCAGCCATTGCTGCACCAGCTTTTTCGGACGCGTGCCGAGCGATTTGCGGCCTACCGCGCCGGAGCGCAGCATCTGCACGAAATTGCGCAGCATCTTGCCGTTGTCGATCACGCGGCCGAACACCTGGGCCAGCAGGGGCACATCGCGAACCGCCAGCGTGGCCGCCAGCAGGGCCGGCATGTCTTTCATGGAGCCGGCACGGCGCGCATACAGGGCCGTCTTCGCCAAGAACACCGGATCGACTTCACGGGCCAGGGCCTGGACGGCGTCGAGCTGGTCCTGCGCCTGGGCATAGAAGGTGCTGTGGAGGCAGCCGGTGGCGGCCAACTGCGCCAGTTGGTGCTTGGGCGAAAGGGCATAAGCGACACCACCGGCCTGGTTGCGCACGGTGGCAGCGGGGAGCAGCGTGCCGCGCAGCGTCTGGAAGAGTTGGTGGTTGGCCATGTGCTTTTGCTCCGTTCGTTGGTTCTTGGTGGGTTTGTCTTTTCGACTTTCCTTTTCCATTGCAACCGGTGT
The DNA here is from genome assembly GCF_028473645.1 of Acidovorax sp. GBBC 1281. NCBI lineage: Bacteria > Pseudomonadati > Pseudomonadota > Betaproteobacteria > Burkholderiales > Comamonadaceae > Acidovorax > Acidovorax sp. GBBC 1281. The sequence goes on along the minus strand of NZ_CP097269.1, from coordinate 4,691,167 downwards.
GCCAACTTTGGCTTTGAATGGATGGATAACCTCTTAAGCCAATGATTTGATTCGATATTTTTAATTCTCTTGCCATTTCTGCGGCACTGGTTGGAGCGTAAAATGCTTTGGATTTTTATAAATTTAGCTAGTTTTTTTGTCCAAAAAAATGAAGAAGCAAAACGTGGTGATCGGCTTTCTGGGCACCCAGCTCGACTCGGGCAAGGGGGCAGGGCGTTGGGAGAAGTGGCGCCCGACGCTTTCGCTGGTGCAGCACGACGACGTGGTCATCGCGCGGATGGAGTTGTTTTACACACCGTCCCACCGTGAACTGGCCGAGCGGGTGCGCACCGATATCCAGGCGGCCTCGCCCGAAACCACGGTGGCGCTGGTGCCGCTCGACATTGCCGACCCCTGGGACTTCGGCGAGGTCTATGCCAAGCTCTTCGACTGGACGCAGGGCTACGCTTTCGACACCGAGCGCGAGGAGTACTGGACGCACATCACCACGGGCACGCACGTGGCGCAGATCTGCCTTTTCCTGCTGGTGGAGTCGCGACGCATTCCGGGCGTGCTCGCGCAGACGTCGCCCCCAAAGCGCCAGCAGGCGGGCGATCCCGGCAGCTACGCGCTGATCGATCTGGACCTGTCACGCTACGACGTTATCGCCCAGCGCTTCGGCGCCGAGCAACGCGATGCGGTGGATTTCCTCAAGAGCGGCATCGCCACGCGCAATGCCCGTTTCAACGCGCTGATCGAAGAGGTGGAGCGGGTGGCGGTGCGATCGCGCGCGCCCATCCTCTTCACCGGGCCGACCGGCGCGGGCAAGTCGCATCTGGCGCGGCGCATGTTTGAGTTGAAGAAAGCCCGCCACCAGGTGGAGGGCGAATTCGTGGAGGTGAACTGCGCCACGCTGCAGGGCGACGGCGCCGCGTCCACGCTGTTCGGGCACAAGAAAGGCGCCTTCACCGGTGCGGCGGCCGACCGTGCGGGCCTGCTGCGCACGGCGCACAAAGGCGTGCTGTTTCTCGACGAGATCGGTGAGTTGGGCCTGGACGAGCAGGCCATGCTGCTCAAGGCCGTGGAGGAAAAACGGTTTTATCCCATGGGCAGCGACCGCGAGGTGGCCAGCGATTTCGAACTGATCGCCGGCACCAACCGCGACCTGCGGGCCGAGGTGGCAGCCGCGCGCTTTCGCGAAGACCTGTACGCGCGCATCAACCTGTGGAGTTATCAGTTGCCGGGCCTGGCCCAGCGGCCCGAGGACATCGAGCCCAATGTGGACCACCTGCTGGCGCGATGCGGCGTGGAACTGGGCCGCACGGTGCGCCTGTCGGCCGAGGCGCGGGCGGTGTACCTGCGCTATGCGCAGTCTCCCGAGGCGCTGTGGAGCGGCAACTTCCGCGACCTGTCGGCCAGCGCCACCCGCCTGGCCACGCTGGCCGAGGGCGGGCGCATCGGCCTGCCGCTGGTGGAGGCGGAAATCGCGCGCCTGCAGTGGCTGTGGCAACCCCTCGGTTCGGCAGGCCGCGGCCAGGATGGCGATGCGGTTGATCTGGCCGCACTGCTGGGCGAGCCGCAGGTGCAGGCCATGGACCTCTTCGACCGGTTGCAGTTGGCGGCCGTGTTGCAGGTGTGCCGCGGAGCGCGCACGCTGTCGGATGCAGGGCGGCAGCTGTTCCAGGCGTCGCGCGCGCAGCGCGCGGTGGTCAACGATGCGGACCGGCTGCGCAAATACCTGGCGCGATTCGGCCTGGACTGGGAGCAGGCCCGCAGCGGTGGACGATAATCGCCCCGTGAAGCGCGCCAGACCGCCGCTGGTGCAATCTGGGAAACCAGGCACTGGAGGAACGTCCGGACTGCACAGGACAGCGTAGCAGCTAACGGCTGCCCACCGTGAGGTGAGGATCAGAGCAACAGAGACGAGTCGCAAGCAGGCGGCAAGCCACCGAAGGTGTTTTATGGGTCACCCGCGCAAGCGGGTACGGCTGGTGCAAGCCAGACGGTTTGCGGCGAAAGCCGCAAAGACCATAGCCACCCGAAGCGGGCGGCGCCCGCTTCGGGTGAAACGGGCAATCTCTACGCGCAGCAATACCAAGTAGGCCAGCGTTGATGTGGTTCCGCAGAGCTGGCGGGTAGGTAGCATCGAGCCGTGGTGGCGACACCCGGCCCAGAGTAATGGCGGTCACGCCGCGGGAAACCGCGGTGCACAGAATCCGGCTTATCGGCGCGCTTCACACTTTTTCTTGCCGTGCCGATGGTCGGCCCAGGCGCCGGTCGCGGTGGAGCCGGCGGTGCGACCGCCCTGCGGCAGCAGGCCGGCATGCAGGCATTCCGCTTCACAAGCCGCCTGATCGGTCGGGCTTTCGGCCCCCTATCCCACTCCTTCGACCGGCCTCTCGGAAGGCGGGTTTTCTTCTTTCAAGAAATCCGCAGTACGGCCCCGCGTGGCAGCAGCGACGCGTCGTCGACCGGCTCGGCACATGTGGTGCTGCGGCCTTCAGAACGCTTCAGAAGTCTTCAGCAGGATTGACCCGGCTTTCATGCCGCGCTCCCTCCAATCCCACCAGAATATTCACAGCCACAGGCCAGACATTTCCAGCAGCGGCCGAGTCGGATGCGCCTCGGCGCGGCGGTTTTTCAGCCGCCATGGCCGTGCCATTTGCGCCATGGCCGTACCTCGCACGAAACCGGGGCACAGCGCTGGCGAGCGCTCTTCCGCTGGAGGCGGCTTCTGAGCCATGGAGTGGATTGCCATTCCTCGATTGGCCCGAGGGTGATTTTTCTTTTCTCAAAGGACATAGACATGAGCAGTGATCCATTCACCCAGATCCTCAACGAAATCCTGCAGGGACTCGTCACGCAGTTGAATGGCGAAATCGGTGGGGCCATCCGGGGCGCTGGCTATGACCCGTATCCCAATGTCGCCTCGGGGTCCGCCAGCATCGGAGTGGGCACGGCTTCTTATTCCGTCTCCAATCTGACGGGCATTTCGTCCCTGCAGATCCAGGACATGGTGGTTGGCAACGTCACATCGTCCGGTGCCAATATTTCCGGTACGGTGAATTTCCATGCAGTCCTGAGCAGCTCCCTGAGTGCGCAGGCCGGTGGCAGCTTGAAGGTGCTGTTCTTCGATCCGGGCATCTCCGGCAGCGTCCGGATCGACAGCCCCAGCATCTCCGGCACGGCGCAGTTCCAGGCCGGCACGGCCGGCGGCAAGCTCTGCCTGAACCAGCTGTCGGGCATGAACGCGAACTTCAACTACGGCAACGCTTCAGTCTGGATCGATGGCCTGGGGCCGCTCAACTACCTGCTGCAGCCCGTGGAGAACCTGATTCTGGATGCGGCCAAGGGCGCCATCAGCGAGCTCATCTCTTCGCAGATCAACAGCATCGTCAGCCGGGAGCTGAACCAGGCGCTGCCCCAGTGCGTGCCCTTTCCATGAGGGTGAGGATCGAGCCGCTGGCCCGCACGACGCAGCGCATCGGCCCGATGTTTCCTGCCTGGCAAGAGGTCGAGGCGAGCACGGGGCAGGCGCTGAACCTGCCGCTGGAGCCGCAGCAGCGCACTAACTGGTGCTGGGCCTCGGTGACCTGTGCGATCGCCGCGCACTACGGCGATACCTCCTGGCGGCAGGACACGCTGGCCTGGCGCATTCTCGCGCCGGACGAAGTGCTTCCCAACTGCCTGCCGCCACCCGCGCTTCTCCTGGAGCCCCGCTACGACCAGCAGGCCGCGATGGAGCGCACCCTGCGCTACGTGAACTGCCTGGCCGGATGGAGCAGCGGGCGGCCGCCGTTTCGCCGCCTGATGCGCGAGCTCGACGATGGCCGGCCCGTCGCGGTCGCGATCCGCTGGCATGCGGGGCCGCAGCACTACGTGCTGGTGGACGGCTACTGCCGCACCCAGCGCACGGTTTCGGTCGCCGATCCCCAATGCGGCCGCGCCACGGTCGATTTCGATGATTTTCCGTTGCACTACCGCCATGGCGGCGAGTGGATGGAAACCTACTGGACACACAACCCCCGCTCGGCCAACCCGACACGCAAAGGAGAGGTGGAATATGAGTAGCTACGACGTCGCGCTGGTGCTGGATGCCGGCACCCTCAACCAGGGCATGACCCAGTTGTATGCCAATGCCCAGGCCAAGCAGAAGCTGTTCCAGGGCGTTCAGGACGTGGGCCAGATGGGCATCACCTCCGTCAACTGGAGCATCGATGCCGTGCCCCAGTTCGTGCTGGCGCCACCGACCCTCACGCAGTGGAACGACAAGAACACGTTCGTGCCGTCGGGCCAGACGAAGCCGAAAGATCCGACCGACCAGATGTTCCAGGTGCAGCTGGCGTCGGTGTCCACCACGTTCAACATGCAGAGCGGGCCGCCTTCTCCGCTGACGTTCTCGTTCACCCTGTTTGCGCAGGTGACCGTGTCCAACAACCAGGTCCAGTTGGGATCGGTGGCGGTGCTGCCGATCAATCCGACCGGCGCCACGGAGTTCATGCTCCAGGTGATCTGCGGGATCGTCTACACCAAGGTCCAGGCCCTGCTGCAGGGCTACCAGATTCCACCCAGCATCACGGTGGAAGGGCAGAGCTTCACCCCACCGGTCATGACCGTCACCGGCGCGCACCTGGTGCTGGCAAGCAACCTGGTGGCCAACGGCACGCCGGATATCAGCGGCGTGCAGTGGCCGCAGCAGGCGCTGGGCGTGCTCGTCGGCCGCAAGCTGCTGACCGCGCTGGTGGCCCAGTACAGCGGTGCGATTGTGCAGAAGATGGACGCCGCGCAGGTCAACGCCAGCGACAGCAACTGGACGGGGAGCTACTCGCTCGACGGCGGGATCAGCAACGCCTCCATCGCGGTGGCATCCACGCTGCCCAACATCAACATCACTGCCACCTTCGCCGCCACCGCCTCGGTGGGCGTTTCATGGTGGCTGGTGCCAGCCGCCTGCGCCCTGGAAGCCGCCTCGAACCTGCTGCCCTGATTGGAGCCACACCATGGTTGACTTTGCCAAAGCCGATTTCGCCACCAGCCCCACGCCCCTGACGTTCACCGTCGCCCCCGTGGTGTCGGGGTCGAACACCGTCCAGCTGCAATTGCAGCCGTTGCCCAGCTTCACGATCACCTACGCCGAAGACGGCAGCGGTTGGGAGAAGTTCAACGCAGGGCTGCTCAAGCACGTGGCGACCACCATCATCGGCGTTGCCACGCCCTTCATCACATCCACCATCCAGAGCAAAGCGCAGGCCTATCTGAACGACAAAGCCTCGTTCCCGGTGCCGCCCATCCCCATCACGTTCGAAGGCATCAGCCTGAGCCTGACGGCGTCGAATCTGAACATTTCCGCCGCGGATGCGGACCACCTGCTGATCACGGCCACCGTCAATGTTTCCTGACCTGTCGTCCCCGTCCACCGGACCTGGTCACATCGCACGAGGAGAATTTTCATGAGCGCTGGAATGCAAGCTTTTCAAGACGGCTGGAAGAATCAGCCCGCCGCCACCCTGAACACCGCCTTGCCCCGCAGCATCGGGCTTGGCGACATCCCGATGCTGCCGCTGTCGCGCGCGCTCAACATGCCCGCGCAGGCCGGTTTTGCGCGCGGCTCCCTGGGCATCGACCTGTCGGGCATGCAGCTGGCGCTGGCCGGCGACGGTCCGCTCGCGGTCGAATGCAGCAGCGATGCGCAAGGCCGCTGCGTGCTCGCCGTGCGCCTGCAGGGCATTGAGCTACAGGGCACGCACGCCCTGAAAGGCACGCAGATCTGGGAGACCGGACTGGACGGTGCCGGCACGGCCATGCCCATCGGCGTCCGGCGCCGCGGCGGCAGCGCGGACGACAACGCGCACCCCACCTGGATCCAGACCGCGAACGACCAGCGCGGGTTGCTGCAGAACGTGCCTGGCGGCAATGGACAGACGCTGCTGACCACCTACTCCAATCACCGGGCGGCCTTCAACGATGTCTTCAATGAGCAGAATTTCCAGGCCTACGCGTTCCAGCAAGGCTGGGGCAACTCCGCCATCTCCGAAATGGCCGACGACACCAACACGGCGCTGACCAAGGGCGGCGTGGTCAACGATCCCAAAAAGCAATACAACAACTCGGGTACGGGAATCACCACCAACTACAACGGACATGCCCAGAACCAGAAGCTGGCCTTGCTCACCACCCTGACCGCCATGGCGCAGGGCGCCGACCCCAACAATCCCAAGGATCCCACCAATCCCTACAACCAGGCGGCCGCTGCGACCCTGGGCTTTGGCTCGAGCATCGTGCAGAACATCAAGGTGACCAACCCCAATGTGACCAAGATCGAAGACTTGCCCCCATTGCAGAAGGACGGCGTCTACGAATTGGTGCAGAACGGCACGCCGGCGGCAACGCCTTCGGTGGATGAAGTGCACAACTTTCTGAACGGCAGCCCGATCGGCGGCCGCGATGCGCAAGGCAACAGCTGGACGTGGTCGCTGAGCGAGGACGAGCGCGCGTTCGTGCGCAAGCTCCAGGCAGACATTGCCGAGCATGCCGCTCGGGTGGCCGCGCAAAAGCCGGTGGCCCTGGTGACGGGGGCGCTGCACGCCCGCCTGGCATGCCATGTGTACCTGCAGTTCGGTGCGCAGGGCGACCAGGGCGCACCGGCGCTGATCGACGGGCGTATCGAGCTGGACGGCTTCGACCTGCACTTCGACGATGGCGCGTGGAACGGCGCCCTGGGCGACGGCCCGGCGCAGGCCGCGCGCGATGCCTTGTCCGAGGCGCGCTTCATCAAAAGCCTGGTGCACGACCGCATTGCCGATGCACTGGAGCGCGCGCTGGTCCAGCCGCTGGCCAAGGCCCTGCTGGATTCGCAGCCGTGAGGATTGGCGCCGCTGCGCCGGACCCGGTCCACGCCATCCTGCAGGGGCTGATGGCGGCGGACATGCAGGGCTTCGAGGGGGAGCTGGCCCAGGCGCTGCAACCGCAGCAGGGCTATCTGACCGATGCGGAGATGTCGCTCTACCAGGGGGGCAAGAAGCTGCGCCCGCTGATGCTGCTGCTGACCGCGCGGCTGTTCCAACCCGGCGGCGAACTGCCGAACAAGGTGCTGCGCGCCTCCGCGTCGCTGGAGATGCTGCACGTGGCGAGCCTGATCCACGACGACATCATCGACCACGCCTCGCTGCGGCGGGGCCATGCCAGCGTGAACGCCGCGCGCGGCACCGAGATGGCGATCATGATCGGCGACATGCAGTTCCTGCAGGCCGTGCGCTGCTTCGTCGATGCGATCGAGGACGCGAACGACATGCAACTCGTGAAATGGGTGCTGGACTCGGCGTTCGACATCTGCCGTGGCGAGATCGACGAGATGACCACGCAGCCGTACTGGCATCCGGACTCGCTGATGAGCCGCTACCTCACCACGGTGGACCGCAAGACCGCCGTGCTGTTCGGCCTGGCCTGCGAATCCGGCGCCGCGCTCATGCGCGCCCGCACCTCGGAACTGCGCCGCCTCGGCTCCTTCGGGCGCTACATGGGCCGCGCGTTCCAGATGATGGACGACATCTTCGACCTTGCGCATTCCGATGCGGAAGCCGGCAAGTGCCGGGGCATCGACCTGCACCAGCGGCGCATCACCCTGCCCATCATCCATGCGATGAAGCTGTTCGGTGACGCCCACCCCATGGTGCTCTATCTGCGCGACACGCAGACCCCGCCGCCGGAGCAGATCAACGCCTGGGTCGATGAGATCCGCCGCTCCGACGCCTTCGCGCTGGCCTACGCCCAGGCGCGGGACACCGCGCTGCAGGCCGTGCAGTACCTGCAGAACCTGCCCGCCGGCCCGCACCTGCGGGCATTGCACGACATCACCCTGCATGTCGTGAATCGACCTTACTGACCGCCAACATTTTCGAGAGGACGCCGCCATGGGCTTGCAGCTATTCCATTTCGTGTACGACACGCTGATGCAGAAGGCCAACGACAACACGCCTGACAACAGCCTGTTCCTGCCGGTCGCGCTGTCCGGCATGAAGGGCTCGGACAACAAGCCCTATCTGCCGCTGAAAGGCACCCAATGGAACCTGGACAACATCGGCGGCGCGCAAGACATCTCGGCCGACATGGCCACATCCTGGTTCCAGGCCCTGTTTCCGCTGATCGGCCAGTTGAGCCTGCAGACCAATCCCACGCCTCCCGTCACCCAGCAGATGGTCGATGACGCCAAGGCCGCCGTGACCTACATCATGTCGCAGCACCTGAACGTGATTCCGTATCCCGGCGTAGGGCCGGATCTGGACGTGAGCAGCATCGAGATCCAGGGGCTGGCGAACATCCAGGTCAGCGGAGAGCCGCCGGCAGTCACCACCAGCAACGCCGGCTATACCGCGGACATCACGCTGAACCTCAATGCCTACGCTTCCACGAGGCAGGACTGGAACCAGCCGCTGGCGTTGGCGGGCCCTGAAAAGGGAACGGACAGCACGACCAACCCCCCCACGGCCTTCGACGGGCTGGGGTTCACGTTGAAGCAGTGCCTGTGCTTCGTCGACAAGCAGATGAACATCGTCGCCCCGCCGCCGACACTGGGACTCACGCTGTCGTCCGACCATGCGAACGGCTTCGACTGCCTGGCCACGGGCATCGCGCTGCTGACTTTGTCCAACGCGAAGGTGGTGTCGGGAACCACCGTCACCGTGGACGGCACCGGCAGCAGCGCGGCGCTGCAGATCGGCCTGAACACTGTCCAGCTCGTTGCGGTGCAAGGCAGCACGCCCACGTTCACACTGCAGAACCTGCAGTACCAGAGCATCTCGCCGGTGCCCTTTCCCGCCTACATCAACACCAGCATCTTCTATGCGCCGTGGAGCCAGTTCTTCAAGCAGGTGCTGTCCACCGGGGATGCGGCCCAGCTGTTGAGCACCCAGGTCAACAACGCGCTGATGGACCCGGGCAACCGCGGCCAGGTCGAGCAACTGCTCAACCAGCAATTGAAGAGTGCCTTCGACGACATCTTCGGCAGCACCCAGGTGGCAGGCAGCACCGTGGACACCGATGCCAACGCAGTGGACAAATACCTGTTCGACCGGGCGCGCGGGGCGCTCAACGACCCGAGCAGCTACGTCTATCTGCCGACCCTGGTGCTGGGATCGACATCGCCGGTGATGGAGCCCTACACCGCCGTCAACCTGAGCATTCCCGGCCCTTTCACGACGTCGATCATGGGGCAGAACATCGCCCTGTCTGGCATCGTGCTGCAGAGCCTGGCGATCCAGGGGCTGTCGAACCTGATCGCGCCACCGAACAACATCGTCTTCGGCACCAACCAGCAGGCCAGCGCCACGCTGCTGCTGGGCACCATGAACCCCGGGCCCACGGTGCAGGTGAAGGGCAGTCCCCGCACGGTGCCCTCGCCGCCGGCCACCGCCAGCACGCCCTTCACCCTGAACGTGCAGGTGAACCAGAACGCGCCGATCCCGCTGAGCGGCACCCTGAACCTCAGCCTGCAGAACAACAGCAACACGCTGGGCATTCAGACCACGCTGAACGCGTCGGGCGACACGCCGGATGATCTGGTGCTGACCTACAGCCAGATCCTGCTGGTGGCCGGCGACCAGGATGTGCTGCTCACCATCTCGCTGCCGGACGACGAGGCGGCCTATGCCATGTTCATCAATGCGTTCCTGAGCCAGTCGCAGCTGATCGAGCAGGTGGTGTCCGCCCTGAACGGCTGCATCAAGGACAACCTGCAGCAGATCAGCGACGCGGCGACCCAGTTCGCCCGCTCGGCCTTGAAGAACCTGGGGCAGTGACGCCATGAGCAACGACATCTACACCACCCTCCAGGGCGTTCTGAAGACTGACGCGGCCAGCAAGGTCCTGCAACTGGCCCAAAGCCAGTTTCCGGGACCGATCCAGACGGCGCTCGGCTATTACCTGAACGGCATCACGCTGCAGCTCGGCCCGTCCGCCAGCCTGGCGGTCGATCCTTCCAGCAAGCAATTGCAGCTGCAGGCGCAGCTCGACGGCGCCGATCTCGATCTGCAGGCGACCCCGAGCGGCGCCACGCTGACGCTCACCAGCAAGCAGTACACCGATGCGCAGGTGGTGCTGACGTTCAGCCGGGGCGACAGCGGCGTGGAAATGGCACTGAGCGCCACCATGGGCGCAAGCCTGCAATGGCCGCTGCAAAGCCTGTGGCCTGCGGAGTTGGACTGGACGCCGGCCAACCAGATCGCCTTTTCCCAGGGGCAGTTGACGCTGAGTTACGCCACGGGCCCGTCCATCCAGTTCAACGGGCAAGGCGGCCTGCTGTATTCCGGGCAGCCTTTCCTGAACGCGGCGCTCAGCGTGCAGCGCACCGACCAGGGCGCGGGCGTCATGTTCGGCGCGGTGGTCCAGCAGTGGTCGCCGGGGTCGCTGTGGACGCCCCTGTCGGCACTGACCTTTAACGACAGCGGGGTGGTGGTATCCACCATCGCGGGCCAGTCCGGCAGCCTGGCCTCGCTGGGCCTGCTGAGCGCGGACGACGTGCCCGCGATTGCAGCCGATTTCGACATCGCCCCTGGATTCGTGCTGTTTTCGTCGCTGCAACTGACCGACTCCCTGAAGGCGATTGCCAACTTCATGGGCGACGTGTCGCAGCTCGACCTGTTCGCCACCTATGCCAAGGACAGCGGTGACAAGACGCTTAAGGCGGTGCTGAAGAACACGTTCAGTGCCCAGGGCAACGGGGTGTTCGAGTTCGACGGCTTCAAGCTCGAATGGGAAGACCCGGGCCAGGGCAGCAGCAGCGCGAGCGCCAGTGCGTCCGGTATCTTCCGGCCCGATGCCGGCACCGAGATCACGCTGGGCCTGACGGGCAGCATCGTTCCGTCGCAAGGGGATCTGAGCATCACCCTCAAATTGCAGAACTGGAATCAGCCCTTCGGCCTGCAGACCGTGGACATCGTCGAGCTGCAGGGCACGGTGACGGTGGGCGCCGAGGCCGCCGGCGTGACGCTGAGCGCGGGCGGCGACCTCAAGCTGCAGAACCCCAACGCGCCGCAGTACGAGTTCGACGTGGGCTTCGAAGTGGAGGTGGTGGATTTCGAGGTGCCCAACGGCATCGCGGTCTGGACGCAGGCCGACCAGCAGCCGATGCAGCTGTCCAATGTGTTCAACGCCGCCTTCGCGCTCGACTTCTCCCCGCAAACGCTGGACAACGACCACGAGCCCGAGATCGCCGACGTGGTGCGCTTTCTCGACGAGATCATCAGCATCAAGCAGTTTACCTTCTGGTTCGTGGAGGGCGCGCAGCTGCAGAAGATCGGCGACCGCGGTCCGTTCCCGGCCGGCTTCGGGCTGCAGGCCGAGTTCAGCCTGCTGGACCAGGACGATGTGCAGGTGACAGCCACGCTGGCCGAATCGGCCGATGCCAAGGCCGGCTTTTCCGGCTACATCCTGGTGCAAAAAGCGATTGCCTGGGGCAGTGTGTTTGCGCTGTCCGGCTGGGACCCCACCACCAGCAAGCCGAATGGCCAGGGCCCGATGCTGGCGATCGCCGCCACGCCGGATGGCATCGTGGTGCCGCAGATCAATGGCGGCAACCCGGTGCGCTTCTATTCGTCGCTGTACCTGAAGTTCCTGGACGTGGTGGAAGACCACCTCTACGCACTCGCCACCACCGACAACCAGTTCCAGCTGGACTATGCGGTGCAGAACGGCCAGCCGACGGGGGGCTGCGGCGCGTGGGTCGGCGACCGCATCACGTTCATGCTCAACCCGCAGGCCAAGCAGCTCAGCGCTTCGTTCGGCTTCAACTTCGGCTGGCACGACATCGAGTGGGACGGCATCACCCTCTGGGGCGTGACGCTGGTGCCCAAAATCCAGCTGCCCGATTTCAGCGTGGCGGCCGGCCTGGGCTTCTCGGCCTCCATGCAGGCGCTGGTGGTGACCGGGTATTTCGACTTCAGCCTGTTCGGGCTCGACCTGCACCTGGGCGACCAGGCCAGCCCCTACACCCTGCTGAACGTGAACGTGGCCGGCGTCATCGCTCAGCTCAAGGACGTGGCGGGCCACCTGCTCACCGCGTTGAAGCAGGAGGCCTCGGCCCTGATCCAGGCGGTGCTGTCCGGCCTGAGCAGCTTCGTGGCCTGGGTCAAGGACCAGTGGCGCAACTTTGTCAACGGCCTGCAGCTGGTCGGCCAGATCCTGCAGGACCAGTTCAAGCAACTGGGCAAGGACCTCGCCTCGGTGCTGCAAAGCCTCGGCGCCCTGGCGGCCGAAGTACAGCAGGCTATGGTCGCGCTGGGCTATGAACTGGAGAAGGTGGCGGACTGGCTGGGCGACCTGTTCGGTTGCCCGATCAGCCACGGGTCCAATGCGCTGCCTTGATGGTGGCCGAGGCCGTTGCCCGGATCAGCGGGCGCAGTGCGGTGCCCGGCCTTCGCGCAGCTCGGTCGCGCGCTGCACGGTGCCCGGGTGGCTGCTCAGCAGCGACAGCAGGCCCTCGCCGCCGGGCTCGACGCCCGGTGAGCGTTGTTTTGGCGGATCGCTCTGGCCCGTGCTTTCCTGGGGCTTGCCCGCGGGGGCGCCGGGGTGCTTCTTCTCTTCGTCGTGCGCAATGGCCAGCAGCAGGTCGGCCATGGGCGCGGTGGGCAGGCGGGCCTGGCCCATGAGCGCGATGGCGTAGCAATCGGCCTCGCGCTCGTGGTCACGGCTGTAGGCCAGGCCGGTGAGCAGTGCGCCGCCGGTGGACAGCAGGCCCGACACATCCCCCAAGGCCAGTCCCAGGCCGATGTTGAGCACGCCTTGCTCGACCACGGTGCGCGTGGTGTGGCGGTGCACGACATGGCCGATTTCGTGCGCGAGCACGCCGACCAGCGCGTCGTCGCTCAGGCCGTTCTTCGCGGCCGCCTGGGCCAGCCCGTCGGTCATCACCACGCGCCCACCGGGCAAGGCGAAGGCGTTGGCGCCCATGCCCTGGCGGAACTCCAGCTGCAGGCGTGGCGTGTAGCCGCCGTAGCGCGGCGGCAGGGTGCGCGCCTGCGCCGCCAGCGCATCGAAGCGCTCACGCAACTGGGTCTGGCGCGCCGCGGGCAGGGTGCTGGCTTTGAGCGTGCCGTGGTCCATCTGCTGCATGGCGCGGTCCGCCAATGCGGCCTCCCAGGCGATCGGCACGTGGCGCGTGAGCTGCGTGGCGGCCCAGGGCGTGCCGTAGCGGTAGAACAGTACCAGCGCGAGCACCGAGGCCAGCACGGTGGCGGCCAGCACGGTCCATCGGGTCTGCATGCGCTGCGCGATGCCGGGGCGGTGGCCGGCCGCGTGCATGGCGGCCTGCCAGGCGCTGACCGCTTCGATCTCCAGGCTGCCGTGGTCGCGCAGGTCCACCACGATGCGCGGTGGGGGGCGGTTCGCGCTCCAGGCCTCGGGCCAATCGACCTCGCGAAAGCCGAACACGCGGGGCGGGGCGCCGGGGGCGAGGGGGTGCAGCGTGAGCGTGGGCCCGCGCGCGCCGGCCGACAGGCCCACGAGCGCTGGCTGGCCTTTGCTGCTCAGCCCGTCGTACCAGCACGCGGGCACCAGGGCTGGCGCTCCCGGGTCGGGGGACGAAGCGGCCGGGGGCGTGGAAGGGTCGGCCATGCGGTCGCGGTGCGGCAACGGCGAAGCGTCAGCCGATCAGGTCGAGGCCGGCCGCGTCGGCCAGCGCATCGCCCACGCCGCCCTGCTGCTGGCGCACGAGCTGCCCGGCCACCTGGTCCACGCCGCCCTTGATGTGCAGGGTGACCGATTCGAGCTTCATGCGGTATTCGCTCACGCGGGCGAACGGGCGGTAGAACCCGAGCGTGACCACGGTGAGCAGGATGTTCTTGAGCCGCAGCCCCACGTAGCGGCCCGCGCGCAGGTCGCACTTGAAGCGGGCCATGTGGCTCACCCCGATGTTGTTCCACATGAGCTGGAACATGCGCGCCTCACGGAAGGCGCGCGCGGGGGCCGATGCGAGCAGGAACACCACGAAGAACAGGATGAGCCCCAGCACGATGAACACGAACAGCCACAGCCCCATGCGCTGCGTGGAGTTGGCCAGCAGCGCCCACGATCCCTTCAGCGCCGCGGCGATGACGGCGCCCAGCACGGCCGACGACAGGAGGAACACCAGCACGGTGGCGACCCAGACCTTGACGAAATCCACGTACTCCGGCTTCCAGCGGCCGGGCTCGGCGCCGATCTGCGAGCGCAGCACGAGCAGGCTGCGGTAGTTGTATTCGAGGCGGATGAAGCACAGCACGATGAGCACCAGGCCCACGGCCAGCAGGCCCCACATGGGCCCCGTCACCTTCGGCAGCTTGCGCCCGCCGGCCGGCAACTGCGCCTCGGGCGCCAGGGCCTGCAGACCGAAGAACACCGCCAGGCCCACCAGGGCGATGGCGAACACCGGCCAGCTGGCCTGGTAGACCTCGCGCCAGTTGGCGTTGAACTGCAGGCGCAGCCCCTTCCAGCGCGTGTTGGCGAGGCGAAAGCGCATGGCGCTGCCCCAGATCAGCGGGGCGAGGAGGGCGCCGCCGACCAGGAACAGGCCCACGGTGGCGTCCTGCCCCGTGCGCACGGCGATCTGGTAGGCGACGGTAAGGCCCAGCAGCACGACGAATCCGAAGACCATGCGGCGCTGCTGCGCGGTGAATTCGAGGGGGCTGCCGGCCACCAGGGTGTGGCCGTAGAAGTACTGCGCGGTGCGCCGGCGGGCCCAGGGCGTGTACAGGCCGAGCGTGAGAATGCCCAGCAGCACGTTCACGATCCACACCCGGAAGTATTCGCCGCCGCTGCCGGTGAAGACCAGGGCATGCGGTTCGATGCCGTGCGATGTGAAGGTGGAAGACACCCTGTCTGCGGGTGGTGGGGTCATGTCCATGGGCTGCTCTCCTCGGTGCCGCGGAGTGTAGCGCAGCCCCTGGGGCATCGGTGGCCTGTCCATCGGCCTGTAGAGCAATACCAAATTGCGGTGGCAGCTACTGATTTTGTAGCGTTTGCGGAGGCGCCGCGCGCGGCGGGGCGCCCGCCGGCATCAGAACTTTTCCCACGGCTGCAGGTAGCGCCACTGGCCCTCGGGCACCTTGGCCAGCGGCACGCGGCCGAGGCGGATGCGCTTGATGGCCACGACCGACAGGCCCACGGCCTCGCACATGGCCGGGATCTGCCCGGGGCGGATGCCCTTGAGCGCAAAGCGCAGGCGCGTCTCGTTCTGCCAGCTCACCTTGATGGGCGGCAGCGGCCGGCCGTTGAAGCTCAGGCCGTGGCAGAGCTTTTTCAGTCCGCTGTCGGACAGCGTGCCCTGCACCTCGACGATGCATTCCTGCTCCAGCGATTCGATGTCCTCGGCGAGCTTGCGGGCGATGCGCGCATCCTGCGTATAGACGACCAGGCCGCTCGCGGGCGTGGGCAGCGGGGTGAAGCATTCGAGCGCGCGGAAGTGCCGCTGCAGCACTCGCGTGCCGCTGGCGTCGTCGGCCGCATGCGAGGCCGCGCCGAGCAGGGTGAGCGCCGAGGGCTCGCCCTGGCTGCGGCTGCCGTGGCTTCCATGGCGGCCTGGGCCTGCCGGCGCCGCGCCGACCGGGCCCTGCGGTGCGCCCGGGCCGCCCAGTCCCGCTTCGTAGCCCACGGGCTTGTGCAGCAGCAGGGTCACCGGGGTCAGCTCCTTCAGGTTGGCGTCCTGGTCCATGGCCACCGCCTGGTGCGGCGAGACGCGGGCACGGGGCGCCTCGACCACGCGGCCGTCCACGCGGACCCAGCCGCCCTCGATGTATTGCTCGGCCGTGCTGCGCGAGCAGCCCAGTTGTTCGGCCACGCGCTTGGCAAGGCGGATGTGTTCGCGGGTGGGATCAGACATGGCCGGGCTCCAGGGAAAGGTTCAGTGCGCGGATGCGCTCGACATGGGCCAGCAGCGAGCGCCGGGCCACCGGCCACATTCGCTCGGGCACATCGCCGTAGGCGTGGCGCACCCAGTCGTCCGGGCTGCCGTCGGGAAAGGCCTGCATCGCGGCCAGAACCTTGGCCTCGCGCGCCAGGCGGTGGGCCTTGAGGCCGGCGATGGCGCCGCGCGCATCGCCCAGCACGTAGCCGTGCGCGGGCAGGATGAACTGCACGCCATGCCGCTCGCACAGCGCATCGAGCCGGTCGAGCGAATCGAGGTAGTCGGCCATGTTGCCGTCCGGCGGGTCCACCACCGTGGTGCTGCCGTTCAGGATGTGGTCGCCGCTGAAAAGCAGGCCGTCCTCGACCAGCAGCAGGCACAGGTGGTTGGCCGCGTGGCCGGGGGTGTGCACCACCTCCAGCGTGTGCGTGACTTCGCCCTCGGGCGACGGGCCGGTCAGCACGAGCCGCTCGCCCTGCGCCACTGCGCGCTCGGGCACGAAGTGGCTGGCCGCGCGCGCGGTGGGCGCCGAAGGCAGGCCCAGGATGGGCGGTGCGGCGCGGCCATGGGCGGCCACCCGGGCCTGCAGCGGCAGCGCGCCGGGGGAATGGTCGGGGTGCGAATGCGTGCAAACGATCATGCGGATGTCGCCGCCGGCCGCGCGCCACAGGCGCTCCAGGTGCTCGGCATCCTGCGGGCCGGGGTCGATGGCGATGAACCCCGTGGCCGGGTCGCCCACCAGGTAGCTGTTGGTGCCCGGGCCGGTCATCACGCCGGGGTTGGGCGCGGTCAGGCGCTGCACGTTGCGCAGCAGCGGCACCGGGTGGTCGCTCTGCCAGTCGAGCGGATGCACGATCTGGCCGTCGGGGCACACCAGCGCCAGTTCGCCGAAGGGCGGCTCGTGCTCCATGTAGCGCGATTCCCGGCCCGCCAGCAGGCCGGCGCGCGGGCAGCTGGTCCACAGCGGCGCCTCGTGCGCCACGGCGGCCAGCACGGCGTCCACGCCGTCGAACCGGGCCAGCCGCTCCAGCGTGCGGATGGTGGGGTAGATCATGAAGAAGCGCCCTGCGGCATGGCGCTCCAGCGCGTCGGCCGGGCGCACCCACACCGGCTCAAACTGCTCGGCCTCGTCGGCCACGGGTTCCTGGCCCTCGGGCATGCGCGCCACGAGAAAGGGCACGTCGAAGCGGCGCGGCAGGTCGCGGTCGGCCGTCCAGTGGGCGAGCAGGAACACGGCATCGGCCGCCAGCCGCAGCCCGCGCGCCTGGCACTGCGCTACGAACGGCTCGTGGCGGTCGAGCGCGGCGATGTCCGCGGCACCGGCGAAGCGGCCGTCGGCACGGCGCGCCAGCAGCACACCCAGTTCCTCGAAGCTCTCGCGGATGGCGGCGATGGCCTGCGTCACGCGCTGGTCGTTCTGCGTGGCGCGCCGGTCCGCGGCGGCGTGCGATGCGGGCGCGGCGTCCAGCGCGTCGATGCCGCCGCCCGGGAACACGTAGGCGTCGGGCGCGAAGCTGGCGTTCGGCGAGCGGCGCGTCATCAGCACTTCGAGCCCGGTGCCGCCGCCGGCTGCCGGCGCGTCGCGCAGCAGCAGCACGGTGGCCGCGGCGCGCGTGGCGACCGGTTCGCGGTGGGGATGGAGTCGTTGGGAGGTGCGGGGCATCGGGCGATTATCGGCAGTGGGCGCCGGGGCGCCGCCCGCCCGCGCCCCGGCGGAGAATCAGGCAGCCGATTGCTATAAAAATAATAGCATTATGCCCTAGAAAATCATGCGCTGGAGGCCGATTTTGCTTCGACCTGCCGGTGGCCGGCCGCGGCCTTGTATTCCTGCACCCAGCGCGCCAGCACGGCCGGGTCCATCACGTCCTCGATGCGCGCGAAGCCCTCGGGGGCGCGTTCTTCCACCATGTCGAGGATGGCGTCCAGGCCCTCCTGCCGGTTCAAGGCCACGATGCGGGCGGTGGCGGGGCGGCGCGCGGCCTCGTAATGTTCCAGCGCGGCGACGGGGTCGGGCTGCGCGTGCAGCGCATCGGCCAGCGCGCGGGCGTCCAGGATGGCCTGCGTGGCGCCGTTGGAGCCGATGGGGTACATGGGGTGCGCGGCATCGCCCAGCAAGGTGACGCGGCCGTGGCGCCAGCGGGGCAGGGGGTCGCGGTCCACCATGGGCCACTCCAGGATCTGCGTGGCCGCGCGGATCACGCCGGGCACGTCCAGCCAGTCGAAGTGCCACGCGCCGAAGGTGGGCAGCAGGTCGTCCACCGCGCCGGGCCGGCTCCAGTCGGCGCGGTCGGGCGCCCGGAGCCCGCCGCCGAAGCCGTCCTCGCGCAGGCGGCGGTCGGCCACCCAGTTGATGAGCTGCGTGCCGTCCGCCGCGGGCGGCGCGATCGGGTAGACCACGAACTTCGCCCGGCGGTGGCCGGCCTGCACCATGGTGCGCCCGTCCAGGAACGGCCGCGCCACGGTGGTGCCGCGCCACATCATCATGCCGTTCCAGCACGGCGCGCCTTCATCGGGATAAAACTGGCGCCGCAGCGCCGAATGGATGCCGTCCGCGCCGATCAGCAGGTCGCAGGGCAGCGCCTCGGTGCGGCCATCGGCATGGGCGATGTGGGCGGTGGCGCCGGCGTCGTCCTGCCGGTGATGCGCGCGCCGCTGCGCAGCTGTGCCGCGCCGCCTCGTCCCACAGGAACATCTGCAGCTGCCCGCGGTGCACGCTCAGTTGCGGATGGCTGTAGCCCGCGGCCACGCCGCGCCGGTCTTCGTAGATCGGCTGGCCGTGGCGGTTGGCGAAGACCAGCGCGGCGGTCTCCACTCCCATCGTACGCAGCGCGGGCAGCAGCCCCAGGCCATCGAGCACCGCCACGGCGTGCGGCAGCAGGTTGATGCCGACGCCGAGCGGCTTCAGGTGCGCGGAGGCTTCGCACACGGTGATGCGGTGGCCTTGGGCCGCCAGGGCCAGCGCGGCCGTGAGGCCGCCGATGCCGCCGCCGGCGACGACGATTTGGAGCGGTGCAGAGGGCATGGTGTGTCTCCGGGTTGTCCTGCTTGACGCCGTGCGATGGCGCCGCCTATTGTTGCGCAATGCAACAAAAATCGGCACGCGCGAAAACCCTGCCCTCCCATGCGCCGGCCAAGCCTGCGGCGCCGGCGCGCGCCCCGGATGCGCCCGAGGGCGAACTGCGCCCCCTGCCGGGCCTGGACTACGGCGTGCTCGACCAGCTCATGGGCTATGCGCTGCGGCGCGCGCAGAACGCGCTGTACCTGCACTTTCAGCGGGCCGTCGCCGCGCAGGCCGAAGTGAGCCCGCAGCGCTTCGCCGCGCTCGTGCTGGTGGCGGACAACCCGGGCCTGCGCCAGGGCGTGCTGGCCGATGCGATGGGGCTGCATCGCAGCGGCGGCATGCGCCTGGTGGACTGGCTGCACGCCCAGGGCTGGGTGCGGCGCGCCCCCGATCCGCGGGATGGCCGCGGCTGGACCCTGCATCCCACGCCCGCGGGCCGCGCCGCGCTGCAGCGGCTGAGCGAGGCGGTGCTGGCGCACGATGCGGCGCTGGTGCAGGCGGTGGGCGAGGGCGGCGGGCAACTGCATCCGCTGCTGGAGCGCCTGGCAACGGCGGCGGCAGCCGCGTCGTCCGCGCCCCTCCCTTGATCCCCGCTCCCCTGATGGCCCCGTGGTTCCGGCCGGCACGGTCGTCTGGCATGCTTTCCGGCCTTGCCCCAACAGAACCTGCACAAGGAGACAACGCATGACGAAGATGAACCGACGCCAGGCCGGCCTGGCGCTGGCAGGGCTGGCCGCCGCTGGCCTGGGAGCGCCCGCACGGGCGCAGCAGGGCGTGCCCCGCATCCTGGTGGGGTTTCCCGCCGGGGGATCGATCGACGTGGTGGCCCGCCGCCTGGCCGAGCAGTGGCGTGGCCGCACCGGCACCACCACGGTGGTCGAGCAGAAGGTGGGCGCGGGCGGGCGCATTGCCCTGGCCACGCTCAAGGACGCGCCGCCCGATGGGCTCACCCTGGTGCTCAGCCCCTCGTCCATGCTGACCATCTACCCGCACGTCTACAAGCGCCTGCAGTACCGGCCGGCCACGGACTTCATCGCCGTGACGCCGGTGGCCCTGTCCACCTGCGGCTTCATGGTCGGGCCGAAGGTGCCCGAGTCGGTCAAGACCCTGCGCCAGTTCGCCGACTGGACGAAGGCGCGGACTGAGCCCGAGGGCTACGCCTCGCCCGCGGCCGGCGCCATGCCGCACTTTCTGGGCAACCAGTTCGCCCGCGCGGCCGGCATCCAGCTCACGCACGTGCCTTACCGCGGCGCAGCCCCGGGCTTGCAGGACCTGATGGGTGGGCAGGTCGCCTCCGGCTGCTTCACGTGGGCGACTGCCTGCCGCACCTGCCCACCGGCCGGGTGCGCGTGCTGGGCGTGACCGACACGCGGCGCTCGCGCTTCCTGCCCGATGTCGCCACGTTCGAGGAGCAGGGCTTCGCCGGCATCCACGGCGTGGAAAGCTATGGGCTGTACCTGCCCGCCAAGACGCCCGCAGCGCAGGTCGACCGGCTGCTGGCGCTGGCACAGCAGGCCATCCGCGATCCGGCCGTGGTGGAGTCGCTGGCCAAGCTGGGCTTCGAGCCCGTCAGCAGCACCCCCGAAGAGTTCGCGCGACAACTGGCGCAGGAGCGCGAGCGCTGGGCGCCCGTGGTGGCCGCATCGGGCTTTTCGTCCGAGGAATAGCCGCCGCCGGGCACGGGGCGGGCCGGGTCAGTCCCAGGCCGGTGCCAGGCCTTGCGGATCGACCAGCCGGCCGCCGCGTTCCAGTGCGGCAATGCGCTGCATCTGCCCATATGCCGAACAGCCATGGCCATGTCGCTGTGCGCGAGCCGGCCTGCCCAATGGAGTGAGGAAGCGCATGCCTCACGCCGAAGCATGGCATGCTACCGTCGTTGCAGGGACAGCCCTCGTTCTTCTTCTGCCCGGGCGCGGAAACCCTTGAACTGGATGGGCTTGAAGAGATTCTTTTGCCGCTCCGCCAGAATGGCCTTGTCCTGGGTGCCTGCCAGAAAAAGAGCCTTGACGAGGGGCTCGTCGCGCTGCACCTTCAACCGTTCCGTCGGGGTGAGCGCGCATCGGTTGGCGGGCGCTGCGTCGAATTCAAAAACGATTGCGGAGACCACGATGCGGCTCAGTTGGCCGGGTGCAATAGAGGCCGCAGCGTTAAATCCTGCCCAGCAGCCAAAAAAACTGGCAAACGACAGGAGAAAAATACCCACCTTGCGTTGAGCCATCCGAACGCGAATGCGTTCCGAACGTCGGCGATAAGGGCGCAGGGAAAAAAGCAGGAAGAAAGTGCTGGTCTCTTTTTCAGGCAGACGCACTCCTTGTTTCTGCAGCATCGATAAAAACAGGGAAACCTCAAAAATCAATGCGGTGAGTGAAAGGGCTGGGAGCCTCTCACAACCCCATGTTTGACGAATCCGAATAGGGAGGAGTGGGCGCCAGTAGCCGTTTGAGCGTGATGAGGCCCAGCAACGGTCTGCGCCTGGGTGCATGAGGGGCCTTGCAGGCCCGGTGGCTCAGGCTTTCACCGTTTGCAGGCGCACTTGTGCCTTGCCAGTGGCGGGCTTGAAGAAAGCATCCACGCCCCGATGCAGGAACCAGGCCAGTCGCTTCATGTTGTAGCAGGCGGCCATCATCGTCATCCCCACCGTGGCGCGCGCCTGTCCGATGGTGCGCACGAACTTGCCCCCCAGGTGGCGGATACCGGCGAACACGTGCTCCACCTTGGCTCGTTTCTTTGCGATGCGCTGGTTGCGCCCCTTCTGGCATTCGCTCTGTGGTCGGCCCGCCTGCGCACGGCGCTGCATCGCATCCACGAATCCCAGCACTTTCAGCATCTGGCACCTTTGGCGGCTCGGGTAGGCTTTGTCCGCATGCACTGCCCGCCCGGTGTTGTGCATGTCCAGCACCTCATCGAAGTGGTGCCCGTCGTGCTCGCTGGCCGTGCCCGTGGCGAGGCGGCGGATGAAGCCGTGCTTGAGGTCCACGCTCACGCTGAGCTTGTAGCCGAAGTGGCTTTTGCCGTGCTTCTTCGTGTGCGTGGCCTCCACATCCTTTTGCCTGCGTCGCGCTTGGCTCCAGTCCGGCTGCCCGCCTTGTGCCAGCGTTCGCCGCTCCTGCTGGCCGATGTGCTGTCGGGGCGCGGGCACCAGCGTGGCATCAATGGCCTGCCCGCCCCGGGCGATGTAGCCGTGGCGCTGCAGTTGGGCATCCACCCCCTGGAACAAGGCCGTTGCCCCGCCCACGCCAAGGCGCTCGCCAAAGCGCCAGATCGTGTTGCGGTCCGGCACGTTCATCGCATCCTGCAACAGGCAAAACCGCTGGTAGCTCCCCCGGTCCAGCAACTGATACTCCATCTGCTCATCGGACAGGTTGTACAGCCGCTTCAACACCAGGATGCGCACCATCACCTCGGTGGGGTAGGCGGGCCGACCGCCCCGGCGGCCACCCCCGCGTTCGATCAAGGCATCCACCAGCCGGGCCAGTTCTGCGAAGTCGATGTGCCGCGCGATCACCTGCAGCGGATCGCCCACCTCATCTCTCTTGTGTTGGCGCGAGGCCTCAGCGAACAGGTCGAACTTCAGGGCGCTACGGGGAGTGATCATGGCAAAGGATGGAGCACGCATTCTCGATCAACAAGGGACCGGATGGGTTTTGAGAGGTTCCCGGGGCGCTGTTGCACAAATCGAATTGCAGACGGCATGACCCCAACCCCAGACGGACCTATGCCACAGCAGTCACCGACACGGTGTGAGGACGGCCGATCTGACTGAACCGATTGAGCAAGGCCACGCGGACATGCAGCTCCACAACCTGGCGGTCGAACGTGCGCGCGATCACCCGTTCGCCCAGTCGCTTGAAGCAGTGCATCTTCGTCTCCACAAGGCTGCGCCGGTGGTAGCCGCTCCACTTCTTCCAAATGCCGCGACCCAGGCGCTGGCACGCCCGAATGGCCTCATTACGATGCGCCGAGCCCGGACTCGACTTCTTCCAATGGCTGGCGTTCTTGCGGGGCGGGATCACCGCCATCGCGTGCCGCTCGGCAATGGCGTCCAGGCAGGCGCGCGTGTCGTAGGCGCCATCGGCACTGACGCTTTCGATGGATTCGTCAGTGGGAATCTGAGCCAGCAACCCGGGCAACATCGGCGCATCCCCAATGGCGTTGCTGGTCACCTCGATGGCGCGTATTTCCAGCGTCTGCGCGTCGATGCCCAGATGGACCTTGCGCCATTCGCGCCGGTATTCAGCACCATGCTTCTTGCGTTTCCACTCTCCTTCGCCCAGGAACTTGATGCCGGTGCTGTCCACCAGCAACTGCAGCGGCGAGTTGGTTCGCTGGTAGCTCAGTTCGACCTGCAAGGTCTTTTGGCGCCGGCAAACAGTGCTGAAGTCAGGTACCGGCCAGTCCAGCTTTGCCAGCCGCAGCAGGCTCTGCACCATGCCCAGCGCCTGTCGCAAGGGCTGGCCGAACAGGCACTTGATGCTCAGGCAGAACTGGATTGCTGCGTCCGAGAAGGTTCGGCTGCGTCCACGCCTGCCGGTCGGCGTGCCAAACCACTGCATGCCCTCATCTAGCCACATCGTCAACGAGCCTCGCGCTTTCAGCGCCGCGTTGTACGCCTTCCAGTTCGTCGTGCGGTACTTGCTCCGCTGCCTGTTCTTCGTCTCTGTCACGCAGTCAGTCTACGGGCATCAGCATCGCGATTTGTGCAACAAAGCCGTTACGTAGTACCCAACGGGCAGCGTCGTCGCGGCAGTTCTCGGGTCGCGGGGTGAGGGGTGGAGGTGCTTCAGTGCCTGTGCCTTTGGATTGATTGTCCTCGCTGCTACCGTATTGATAGCAAACGACACGGCCCCAGGCATCGTGCGTGAAGCGCTCGTGCAGCCCGCCCGGGTGATCGACGGCCAGCAGATCGCCGCTGTCCGGGGCGTAGCGGTAGCGGGTGGTGCGGGCCAGCGCATCGGCCGTCTCGATGGGCCGGCCGGCGTCGTCGTAGGCCGTGCGCTGCTGCCAGCCTTCCTCGCCCTGCACGCGCGTGGTGCGGCCCCAGGCGTCGTACTGCCAGCGGGTTGTGCGGCCGCTGCAGTCGGTGCGGCGGGCCAGCAGGCCCAGGGCGTTCCATTGCAGCGCCGTGGTGCCGCCGCGCGCATCGGTGATGGCGATGGGGAGGTCGGGGAGGTCGGGCAGATCAGGGAGATCGGGCTGGCCAGGGAGATCGGCCGCAGGCATCTCCGGGTAGCGGTATCGCGTGACCTGGCCCAGCGCGTCGGTGTGCTCCAGGAGCCGGCCCCAGGCATCGTGGAGCCAGGCGGAGGCCAGCGGCTCACCCCCCGGGCCCTCGGGGGCGCTGGCGAGGTGGCGCAGGGGCAGCCCCAGCGCATCGCGCTCGATGCGCTGGGTGCGCCCGGCCGCCCCGGTGGTGCCGACCTCGGTGATGCCCACGACGAGGCCGGTGGCGGCATCGATGTCGTGGCGCACGCCGCGGCCCAGGGTATCGGTGCGCTCCAGCAGGCGGCCGGCGCTGTCGTGGCGCCAGGCGAAGCGGGCGCCGTCGGCCTCGATGCGCTCGGCCACGCGGGCCAGGCCCGCCTGGCCGGAGAAGACGTAGCGCCGCTGGCGGCCCAGGCCGTCGGTGACGAGGGTGCTGGCGCGCTCGGGCAGGGGCGGGGTGGCGGCGGCGTCGGCGGGCAGCGGGGTGTAGTCGAAGTGCAGGTCCAGCCCGTGGGGCGTGGTCTGGGAGACCTGGGTGGTTTGGGAGATGACGCGGCCGAGTGCGTCGTAGGTGTAGCGCGTCATGGGCCGGCCGGCGTGGGCATGGCCCGTCATGCGGCCGGGGTGGGCGGCATCGGCGTAGTCGAACTGGCGCACGGTGCGGCCCGCGTGGTCGATCACGCGGGCGAGTTCGCCGCGCACGGTGTAGGCATAGCGCACCAGGGCCAGGGGCAGCCCCTCGCGCGGCTGGTGGGGGTCGGCCTCCAGGAGCACGGCCACCAGGCGCACGCCGGCATCCGGCCCCCAGCCGTGGGTGGGCGGGGTGGCCAGGGTGGCCGGCGCGATGCGCTCCAGTTCGAAGCGGTAGCGGCGGCCCGCGCCATCGGTGACCGTGTGCAGATGGCCGGCGAAGGGGCCGTCGGCATGGTGCTCGTGGCGCTGCACGCGGCCGAAGCGGTCGCACAGGCCGTGCAGCGTGTCGCGGTGACTGACGCCGGCCCCTGCGGTCCCCGCCACTGCAGTTGCTGCCGTTGCTGACGTGGCCGCAACGCCGGCGCTCGCTGGCGCGAACACCCACCACGGGCCCAGGGGGGAAGCGGTCGCCACCGTGATGCGGGCGTCGGCCCGGATGACCGCGGGCAGCGCATTCCAAATACCCGCCAGGCGGGCCGCGTGGCCGCCCTGGGCGGCCCCTGGCAGGTGCCCGGTGCCGCAGCGCACGAGCCACAGCCCTTCGCTGGCGCTGTGGGCGATCTCGCCGGGCGCCAGCGGCTCGAATTCGATGCAGCGCCCGCGCCCGTCGTGCAGGCGCAGCGCGCCGGGCGAATCGCCATCGCCATCGCCGGGCACATGGGCCAGGCTGGCCTCACCCGGCAGCCACCACCCCGGCCCCAGCAGCCCCACGGGGGCCGGCTGCGGGCTCTGGTGGCTGGAGTACGAGCGCGTCAGCGCAAACGGCAGGGGGCCGGGCAGGGCGAAGTCCTGCTCTCCCGGCAGCACCTTGGCGCCCAGCAGCGGATTGACCGGGTGGCCTTCGGTGACGCCCCCCGGGCAGGCCGAACAGGCCACGCCCCCGCTGGTGCCGATCAGCACCGTGCGCGAGCCCTGCACGATGGGGCCTCCCTTCTTCGTCAGGTCTGTCTGTCTCGCTGCTGGCTTGCCCATGGGGTATGCGGAGGAGGATGGCGGGAAGAAAAAACTCGCGATTATTTTTTGTGGCGTTTGCTGCTTGATTAAATGTTATGGAGTTTTTGGGTATTTTTTGAATTTCATTGTCTCTATTATATTGGATTGAAGATCATTGACTATTTGCTTTGATGTTGGTGAGGAGATTCCAATGTATATCTCAATTTGATCATCGCAATAATATGTTATCGTGGCATATGTTTTTTCGGATGGCTCTAGTGTTGCTGTATAAAGATATTTTTTTTCTTTTGTTGTTTGTGTAATTTTTGGAGAGGGGTTTTTCCCATTGGCTTCGTTGATCAATCTTATGGCTGCGCTGCTGCAGATATCTTCTTGGCTGATCATTGTTTTGCGAGGTTCTTTTTTGGTGTATTCGATACTAATGAACGGGTCAAATGCATCATTTTTGTTGTTGTAGAGTATTATTCGCTTTTCTTCATCATTTTCGATTTTTAATTCGGGGTTTATGTTGAATGAAAAAAAAGCCGTCTCTACATTCATGGCGTTTGCACTTGAGGCGCAAAGTAAAATGAGAGCAATAAGAGTTGTTGTGCATTTATTTAATTGCATGCATCATTCCTGGAAAATTTTCATGATTGGTTTTTACTGTGTAAAACTCATCTGCGAGTCCATCCGGACCATTACCCCATTTTCCGCCAATTTGTGCAATGGTGTCGGAGCGGTTTGATATGGATGGGTCTGCATTCACATTTATCCAATTGCCTGCTTTTTCTTTTACTTTATTAAAATCAGGCTTGAAACGGCTGACTGGGTCGATCGTGGTGAGAGAGTTAATTGGCTTGCAAGACTCTAACGCTACCCATGCCGCGGTGTCTCCTCCATAGCTGTGTCCAATGAGGTTAATTGGCTCATCAGGTGGCTGGGTTTCAATAAATTTGAGAATGTCTCGTTTCTGCCAGTATTCGAAATATGCGGAGTTTGGCTGATTGGCTGCGTAATTTTTTACGATGCCTGTATTGGCATCGCCAAAACCGCCTACATATATATCTATTAGTCCAAGTGCGTCGGTTTTTAGTGCTGGCTGATTACTTGCGTAAGCATAGCCATTAACCCCACCCGCCAACCCAATCGGGTCTTGCGAGACATACCGCCCCAGGCTGGGGTCGTAATACCTGTGCCGGTTATAGAAGAGCGATGCCCCCTCGCCCTCATCGTGCTGGCCCTGCATGCGAATGGGCTGGTGCAGGTTGAGCGGGTTGTGCTCGGTGATCGTGTTCCCCCAGGGGTCCAGTTGGATATGCCAGTCGATGCGGCCTTGGAGGTTGATGAGCGCCAGCGGGGTGCCCAGGTGGTCGCAGTGGTACAGGTGCAGATGGGTGATCTGTGCCCCCTCGCCGCGCAACTGGGTTTGCAGGCGGTCCGCATCCAGCCCCATGGATTGCAGGTGGCGGCGGGTTGCCTCGCTGGCGCCGTGGCGCAGTTCCTCCTGCAGCGCGAGCAGGGCTTCGGGCTGTTCTCGCTCGCCCGCGTCGGCGGCGCCCAACAGCTGGGCGAGGGTGGGCGGCTCGGCGTGGGCGCGGGTCTGGATGCGCACGAGGGGCAGGAAGGAGCCGGGGGCGTAGAGCGTGTGGATGCGGCGGGTGTCCTGGGGGCGCTCGGGCTCGCGCAGTTCGGTGAGGGTCAGGGCATCGCCCTGCCATCCGTGGCAGCGCATCTCGGTGTGGGCCACCTGTCCGTCGGTTGCGATGCGCTCGATGCGGGTGGCCATACGCCGCCCGAACACATCGTAGTGGTGCACGCGGCGGATGCGCTGGCCGGTGGCGCCGTCGTGCTGCTCGTGGGCGATCAGGCGCTGGGCGTGGTCCCAGTGCAGGCGGTGGGATTGCCGGCCGTCGGCATGGGTCTTCTCCAGCAGGTTGCCGCAGGGGCCGTAGCGGTAGCGCCAGGGGCCATGGGCCAGGACGCGGTTGTCGGGCCATCGGTCGCGGGGGTGGCCGGGCAGGGGCGGGGCGTCCTGGCGCAGCAGGTCGAAGGCCGGGTCGTGGAACTGGCGGCGCACCTCGCTCGCCCAGTCTTGGGGGTCGCCTGCCGGGGCGCCGGCCTGGGGCGCCCAGGGGTTGCCGGCCGGGTCGTAGCGGTAGTGCTGCGCCTGCTCGCCCGGCCACTGCGTGGCGGCCAGGCGGCCTGCTGCGTCGTAGGCGTGCAGCAAAGCGCCGTGCGGCGTATCGATGCGGGCCAGGCGGCCGGCCGCGTCGTAGTGGTGCTGGCGGGCCAGCGAGGCCAGGCCGGGCATGCCCGCGTGGTCCGGGGCCAGGGCCGTGGAGCCCTCGATGCGCCCGACGGCCATCGCCTGCAGGCGCGACAGCGCATCGCGCCTGTAGCGGGTGCGGCTGGCGCCGAAGTCCAGGGCCACGGGGCGGTGCAGGCCGTCGCGCTCGATGTGCAGCAGGGGTTCTCCGTCCAGCAGCAGGCCGTGCACATGGCCCGCGCCGTAGGTCAGCCACTGCAGCGGGGCCAGGCCCGGCAGGTCGGCCTGCGCCGGGGCGCCGCCCGCCTCCAGGGCGTGGGCGCTCTCGTGGCGCCACAGCAGGGCGCCGTCCAGGGAATGCACCTCCTGGCGCTCGCCCAGGATGCGGCCCAGGCGGTCGCGGCGCAGGTGCACGCTCACGCGGTGGCGCTGCATGGCCGTGTGGTGGTGGGCGGCCACGAGCTGCCCGGCGCCGTCGTGCTCAAACCACTCGATGATCGGGGCGGCCTCGCTGGCGCCGCCGGGCTCCGGCAGCGCTGCGGCCTGTTCCAGCGGCGGGCCTGTATCGCGGGCGACCGGCGTGATCACCCGAGCCAGCAGCATCCCCGCCTCGCTCCACTGGTAGGCGATGGCGTGGCGCGCGTCCTCGGTGCGGGTGCGCTGGCCGGCCCGATCGTAGGCATGGCGGGTGGCGTGGCCGTCAAAGCCCGTTTCCTGCACGAGCCGGTCGCGCACGTCGTAGGTGAAGCGGTGGACGCTGGCGTTCTCGTTGTGCAGCTCCACCAGGCGGCCGGCTGCGTCGTAGCGGTAGTGCTGGGCGAGCAGGGAGGCTGTTTGAAGTGTTTCAGTGCCCACGCCGGGGTGTTGATTGCCCTCGCTGCTACCGTATTGATAGCAAACGACACGGCCCCAGGCATCGTGCGTGAAGCGCTCGTGCAGCCCGCCCGGGTGATCGACGGCCAGCAGATCGCCGCTGTCCGGGGCGTAGCGGTAGCGGGTGGTGCGGGCCAGCGCATCGGCCGTCTCGATGGGCCGGCCGGCGTCGTCGTAGGCCGTGCGCTGCTGCCAGCCTTCCTCGCCCTGCACGCGCGTGGTGCGGCCCCAGGCGTCGTACTGCCAGCGGGTTGTGCGGCCGCTGCAGTCGGTGCGGCGGGCCAGCAGGCCCAGGGCGTTCCATTGCAGCGCCGTGGTGCCGCCGCGCGCATCGGTGATGGCGATGGGGAGGTCGGGGAGGTCGGGCAGATCAGGGAGATCGGGCTGGCCAGGGAGATCGGCCGCAGGCATCTCCGGGTAGCGGTATCGCGTGACCTGGCCCAGCGCGTCGGTGTGCTCCAGGAGCCGGCCCCAGGCATCGTGGAGCCAGGCGGAGGCCAGCGGCTCACCCCCCGGGCCCTCGGGGGCGCTGGCGAGGTGGCGCAGGGGCAGCCCCAGCGCATCGCGCTCGATGCGCTGGGTGCGCCCGGCCGCCCCGGTGGTGCCGACCTCGGTGATGCCCACGACGAGGCCGGTGGCGGCATCGATGTCGTGGCGCACGCCGCGGCCCAGGGTATCGGTGCGCTCCAGCAGGCGGCCGGCGCTGTCGTGGCGCCAGGCGAAGCGGGCGCCGTCGGCCTCGATGCGCTCGGCCACGCGGGCCAGGCCCGCCTGGCCGGAGAAGACGTAGCGCCGCTGGCGGCCCAGGCCGTCGGTGACGAGGGTGCTGGCGCGCTCGGGCAGGGGCGGGGTGGCGGCGGCGTCGGCGGGCAGCGGGGTGTAGTCGAAGTGCAGGTCCAGCCCGTGGGGCGTGGTCTGGGAGACCTGGGTGGTTTGGGAGATGACGCGGCCGAGTGCGTCGTAGGTGTAGCGCGTCATGGGCCGGCCGGCGTGGGCATGGCCCGTCATGCGGCCGGGGTGGGCGGCATCGGCGTAGTCGAACTGGCGCACGGTGCGGCCCGCGTGGTCGATCACGCGGGCGAGTTCGCCGCGCACGGTGTAGGCATAGCGCACCAGGGCCAGGGGCAGCCCCTCGCGCGGCTGGTGGGGGTCGGCCTCCAGGAGCACGGCCACCAGGCGCACGCCGGCATCCGGCCCCCAGCCGTGGGTGGGCGGGGTGGCCAGGGTGGCCGGCGCGATGCGCTCCAGTTCGAAGCGGTAGCGGCGGCCCGCGCCATCGGTGACCGTGTGCAGATGGCCGGCGAAGGGGCCGTCGGCATGGTGCTCGTGGCGCTGCACGCGGCCGAAGCGGTCGCACAGGCCGTGCAGCGTGTCGCGGTGACTGACGCCGGCCCCTGCGGTCCCCGCCACTGCAGTTGCTGCCGTTGCTGACGTGGCCGCAACGCCGGCGCTCGCTGGCGCGAACACCCACCACGGGCCCAGGGGGGAAGCGGTCGCCACCGTGATGCGGGCGTCGGCCCGGATGACCGCGGGCAGCGCATTCCAAATACCCGCCAGGCGGGCCGCGTGGCCGCCCTGGGCGGCCCCTGGCAGGTGCCCGGTGCCGCAGCGCACGAGCCACAGCCCTTCGCTGGCGCTGTGGGCGATCTCGCCGGGCGCCAGCGGCTCGAATTCGATGCAGCGCCCGCGCCCGTCGTGCAGGCGCAGCGCGCCGGGCGAATCGCCATCGCCATCGCCGGGCACATGGGCCAGGCTGGCCTCACCCGGCAGCCACCACCCCGGCCCCAGCAGCCCCACGGGGGCCGGCTGCGGGCTCTGGTGGCTGGAGTACGAGCGCGTCAGCGCAAACGGCAGGGGGCCGGGCAGGGCGAAGTCCTGCTCTCCCGGCAGCACCTTGGCGCCCAGCAGCGGATTGACCGGGTGGCCTTCGGTGACGCCCCCCGGGCAGGCCGAACAGGCCACGCCCCCGCTGGTGCCGATCAGCA
Organism: Acidovorax sp. GBBC 1281; assembly: GCF_028473645.1. NCBI lineage: Bacteria > Pseudomonadati > Pseudomonadota > Betaproteobacteria > Burkholderiales > Comamonadaceae > Acidovorax > Acidovorax sp. GBBC 1281. The sequence goes on along the minus strand of NZ_CP097269.1, from coordinate 4,660,301 downwards.
CCGTGCGCGAGCCCTGCACGATGGGGCCTCCCTTCTTCGTCAGGTCTGTCTGTCTCGCTGCTGGCTTGCCCATGGGGTCTCGCTTCGGGGGTATCGGTTGATATGGGGTGGGTGCGGGGGCACGGGCGCCGTGGCTTGCCCGCGGCCCTGCCACGTTGCGTGACTGGCGCGGTCAGAACGCCGATTTGGCCAGCACGGACGCGGGTGGGGCGCCTGGCGCGGCCGCCCTGGCGGATGCTGCGGCCTGCCCGGCGAAGCCGGGTGTCTTGCCGGGCGATCCGGCACTGGCGGCGCTGTCCGCGTTGCCTGCGCCATCGCCGCCCGCCGGGGCCGCCGGCGGGGTCTGGCTGGCGCCGCAATTCCACTGGATGGTGCCGGCGTCGCCATGGATGCCGCTGTCGCCCTGCAGTTCGATGTGCGCGCCCTTGAGGTAGATGCCGCCATCGGCCTTCAGCACGATCCGGGCCTGGCCGCACGCGAGCTCCAGGTGGTCGCCGCTCGAATGGATGGAGACCTGGCCAACGGTTTCCGTCTTGCGTTCGCCCACTTTCAGTTCGAACGATCGGCCGATGCTGGCGGTGTAGCCCTGGCCGACGAACAGCTTTTTCTGCAGGCCGACTTCGCTGGCCTGGAGCATGCCGACCAGGGAGTTCATCGCCATGCCCACGTTGCGGCTGTAGGCCATGCCGATGTTCATCAGCTTCGCGAGGCCGGTGGTCTCGCGGTAGGTCTTGCCCACGGTTTCCTTCTTGTGGGAGCCCACCTGGATCGTCCAGTCCCGGCCGATGTCGTCCTCTTCGCTCCGCCCGATGGTCTTGGTGCGGTTCTTGCCGATGCGCACCGTTTCGTCGATGCCCACGTCCCGCTGGCGGTTGTCGCCCACGGACAGGGTTTCGTTGTGGTCCACGCGCCGCTGGCGGTCGTTGTGGACAGTCTGGGTTTCGTCGTGGTCGATGGTGGTCACACGGTCGTGGTGCACCGTGCGGGTTTCATCGTGGTCCACCACGGTGCGCAGGTCGTGGCCGATCCAACGGTCCTCGTCGTTTTCCACCTCGGACAGCTGGTCCTTCTGCGCATGCAGCCACAGCTGCTCGGCCCCGGCCTTGTCCTCGAAGCGGATGGCGTTGGCATCGCCCGCGCCGTTCTTCAATCCGTCGCCGAAGGCACCACCCTTGCTGGATTTGGTCTTGATTCCTGATTGCGTGGCATTGCCCGGCAGCGCCCACGGCGGCATGTTGTCGGCGTTGTAGACGCAGCCGGTGATGATCGGATAGTCCGGGTCGCCATTCAGGAAATCCACCACCACTTCTTGGTTGATCCGGGGAATGAAGACGGCCCCGAATCCAGAGCCCGCCCAGCTGCTCGATACCCGCACCCAGCAACTGGAGTTCTCGTTCATCGCCCCGATGCGGTCCCAGTGGAACTGCACCTTCACGCGGCCGTACTGGTCGGGCCAGATTTCTTCACCCGGCGGGCCCACCACCACGGCGGTCTGCGGGCCGGTGGTGCGAGGCTTCGGCGTGGTGCGCTCGGGGGTGTACGGCAGGCTGGTAGGCTGGGCCTGCAAGGTGAACTTCTGGAAAGACCCTTCTTCCTGCGGCGCTCCCTTGGGGCCGGGCGCGGCGGCGCTGACCTGGGGGTTTTCCTTGAAGTGGTATTCGATGCCGGTCAGCAGGTATTGCTGGTTCTGGTCTTCCCGCGGGTAGTTCTCCAGGGTGAAGGTGTAGCCGGTGGCGAGCGCCCGGTGGCGCGACTGGCCTTTGACGGTGCTTTGGCCGGTAAGGCTCGATTGCAGGCGCACGCGGGCATAGGCCTCGCCGTCGCCGAACTGGGTGTAGCCGCCCGGCCATTCGTAGACTTCGTGGGCGTCGTGCGCGTGCCCCGGCGGGGTCTGGCGCATGTTGGACAGGTCGGCACGGGGTTTTTGGAAGTCGTAGTCGTCGTTGTAGTGCCGGCCTGAATGGATGGCCTGGTGCAGTTCCCAGGCATGGATGTTTTCCTTGTCGGCGACCGCCGCCTTCTCCGGGGGATAGAACGGGATGACCGCCGCCCCCGGCAGCGGGCTGTGCGAGGCGACGATGTCGTCGGCCAGGATCAGGGTGTGCTGGCCGGCCGCATGCTCGAAGTAGTAGTACGCCCCTTCGTGCTCCAGCAGCCGGGACACGAAGTCGCAATCGCTCTCGCCGTATTGCACGCAATAGTCCCAGCTGCGGTAGCTGCGGGTGAGCTTCTTTTGCAGGGGGTAGCCGTATTTGCCCAAGACCTCTTCGACGATCTCCGGCGCGGTCTTGTTCTGGAATATTTTGAAATCGGTCTTGCGGGTGGCGAGCCACAGCCAGGGCTGCAGGCGCAGGCGGTAAGAGTAATACCGGTGGTCCTCGCCCTGCATGCCGAAGCGGGTGACGATGCCGTCCAGGTAGCGCCGACCGCCACCTTGCGTTTCCACCACGACCGTGGCGTTCTTGCCCAGTAGCGCCTTCGGGTCGATGCTTTTGCTGTCGCTCAACAAATCCAGGTCGAGGCAGAACAACTGGCTGATGGCTTCCTTGCCCTGCAGCTGCCGGAACTGCAGCTGCCCTCCCAGGGGCGTTTGGATCGTGACGCGGCGGGTCATGTTTGGCAGGCCCGCGGACCGGGCCACTACATTGAAATGGCCGCGATCATATATCCGCTGTGCGGAAAGTCAGAAAAAATTTCCTGTCAACGGTGAAAAAAATTGCGCGATAGTTGCGTTACTTTCTTGCAAAAATCAGGGGCTTTTTGCTATCCGCACTGAGCCAATTCGGCTTCAAAGCAAGGGGCACGGCCGTCAAGCGCAGCCGCGAAAATAAATGGCACGAACTGCAAGCCACCGCTGCAGCCCCTCAGCCCAGCGTCTCCAGGAACGTCTTGCGCCACCAGTGGATGTCGTGCTCCCGGATGCGCTCCATCAGCGCCTGGTGGCGCCGCTGGCGTTCCTTGAGCGGCATCTGCAGCGCGGTCTGGATGGTGTCGGCCATGCCCTGCGTGTCGTAGGGGTTGACCAGCAGCGCTTCCTTCATCTGCTCGGCCGCGCCTGCGAAGCGCGACAGCACCAGCACGCCGGGGTCGTCCGGGTCCTGGGCGGCGATGTATTCCTTGGCGACCAGGTTCATGCCGTCGCGCAGCGGCGTCACCAGGCCCACGGCGGCGGCGCGGCACAGGCCCGGCACGCGCTTGCGGGCCACGGTGCGGTGGATGTAGCGCAGCGGCATCCAGTCGAGTTCGCCGTAGTCGCCGTTGATGGCGCCGCACAGGCCTTCCAGCTCCTGGCGCAGGTCGGCATAGGCGTCCACGCTGTCGCGGGTGGGCGAGGCGATCATCACCAGCGTGGCGCTGTGGTGGTTCTCGGGGTAGCGCGCCAGCAGCTCGCGGAAGGCGCGCACGCGCTGCGGGATGCCCTTGGAATAGTCCAGCCGGTCGATGCCCAGCAGCAGGCGCCGGCGCGAATACTCGTCGCGCATGGCGGTGAAGGTCTGCACGGCCTCGGGCGCGGCGGCCAGGCGGGTGAATTCGTCCACGTCGATGCCGATGGGGAAGGCCCCCACCTGCACCGTGGCGCCGAAGGCGCGCAGGTGCTGCGGGCCCACGGTTTCCGCATTGGCTTCGTTGCTCAGGTAGCGCGTGAAATGCGACACGTCGGCCTCGCTCTGCAGGCCCACGAGGTCGTAGGCGAACAGGGAGCGCATGAGCCATTCGTGCTGCGGGATGGCGGCCATGATGAGCGGCGGCGGCACCGGGATGTGCAGGAAGAACCCGATGCGCTGGCGGCAGCCCAGCGCCCGCAGCTCGGCGGCGAGCGGGATCAGGTGGTAGTCGTGCACCCAGATGGTGTCGTCTTCCTTGAGCAGCGGCAGCAGCTTGCGGGCGAACATCTGGTTCACGCGGCGGTAGCCGGCGATGTAGCTGGCGTTGAAATCCGCCAGGTCCAGCCGGTAATGGAACACGGGCCACAGCACGCTGTTGCTGTAGCCGCTGTAGTAGCTGTCGTGGTCTTCCTGGCACAAATCCACGGTGGCCAGGGTGACGGTGCCCGCCTGGCGCGTCTGCAGCTTGCCTTCACCGGGCAGGCCGTCTTCGGAGATATTGCCGCTCCAGCCGAACCACAGGCCTCCGGTGCGGCTCAGCGTCTCGCCCAGCGCGACCGCCAGGCCTCCGGCGGCGGGCTTGCGGGGATCGGCGATGCGGTTGGAGATGACGACGAGGCGGCTCATGGGAAATTTCCTTGCGGTGCGAACGGGCAGTCGGGGTGGGCGTAGCGGATGCGGCGCCTTTCAGATCACGCTGTCCCAGGGGTCGGACAGCCGGACGGCGGCATTGATGATGCCGACCATGGAATAGGTCTGCGGGAAGTTGCCCCACATCTCCCCGGTCTGCGCGTGCGTGTCCTCGGACAGCAGTCCGAGCGGGTTGCGCGTGGCCAGCAGGGCCTCGAAGATCTCGCGCGCCTGCGCTTTTCGGCCGATGCGGGCCAGCGCGTCGATGCGCCAGAACGCGCAGATGTTGAAGGCGGTGTCGGGCTTGCCGAAGTCGTCCGCGGCCTCGTAGCGGCGCATGTAGGGGCCGTCGCAGAGCGACGCCTCCATGGCGTCCACCGTCGAGACGAAGCGCGGGTCCATCGGGTCGATCAGGCCCACCTCGGCCATCAGCAGCACGCTGGCGTCCAGCTCGTTGCCGCCGAAGCTCTCGGCAAAGGCCTGGCGCTCCTCGCTCCAGGACTTTTCCAGGATCTCGTCGCGCATCGACCGGGCGTGCGCGCTCCAGTAGTCTGCGCGTTCCGGCAGCTGCAGCGAGTGGGCGATCTTGGCCAGGCGGTCGCAGGCGGCCCAGCTCATCAGCGCCGACGAGGTGTGCACGCGGGCGCGGGTGCGCAGCTCCCACATGCCGGCGTCGGGCTGGCCGTACACGCGCACGGCCAGCTCGCCGATCTGCTCCATGCGCGAGAACTCGGTCGCGCCCGCCGGGTGCAGCAGCCGCTGGTCGTGGAAGGCCTGGGCCGCGCCCAGGATGATGTTGCCGTACACGTCGTGCTGGAAATGCTCGGCCGCCTGGTTGCCCACGCGCACCGGGCCCATGCCCCGGTAGCCGGCCAGGTGCGGCACGAAGGCCTCGGGCAGGTCGTGCTCCAGGCCGATGCCGTACAGCGGCTGGATGTGGCCGTCGCTGGCCTCGGCCACCACGTTGCTGAGCCAGCGCAGGTAGTCCTCCATCGTCGCCGTCTCGGACAGGCTGTTGAGCGCCCGCACGACGAAGAACGCATCGCGCAGCCAGCAGTAGCGGTAGTCCCAGTTGCGACCGCTGTCGGCCGATTCGGGGATGCTCGTGGTCATCGCCGCCACGATGGCGCCGGTGTCCTCGAACAGCGACAGCTTGAGCGTGATGGCCGCGCGGATCACCGCGTCCTGCCATTCGAGCGGCACTGCCAGGCGCTGCGTCCAATGGCGCCAGTACCACACGGTTTCCTGCTCGTAGTGGCGCGCCGTGTCGGCGATGCCGGTGGGCAGGGATTCGTCGGCGCCCAGAAGGAAGTTGTGCTCGCGCGCCATCACGAAGGGCTGGCCCGACAGCACGTGGGAGATGGGGACGTCGGTGTTCAGCCGCAGCGTCAGGTCCTCGCCCACGTAGCGGATGTGGTTGCTGCCCTGCGTGATCTCGGGCGCGTCCTTGCCCCAGCCGTAGCGCACATCCACCGTCACGCGGATGCGCGGGGCACCCTCCAGCCGGCGCACGCGGCGCACCAGCATCATGGGACGAAAGTAGCGCGAGCGGGCGTAGAAGCGCGGGGCGAAATCCGTGATCTCGATGCTGTTGCCCGAACGGTCGGTGAGCCGCGTGCGCAGCACTGCGGTATTGGGCTCGTACCACTGCTCGGTGGTGGCGAGGTCTTCGATTTCGATGGCGAAGCGGCTGCCTTCGTCGCCCGGCTGCAGCAGGGCGTTGAACACCGGGTCGCCGTCGAAGCGGGGCAGGCAGCACCACACGATGTGCGCCTGCGCATCCACCAGGGCGCTGATGGCGCAGTTGCCGATCAGGCCCAGGGCGAGCGAGGGCTCGGCGGGCGGGCCGAAATGGGAACCGGTCTTCATGCGGCGGGCCTTTCCGGCGCCGCCATCTGGTAGAGCCATTCGCGCAGCACGGTGGTGTCGTCGCAGCGCACCGTCGCCTGCGTCTCGCCCGTGCCCACCTTGATGCCGATGCCGCCCATGGCCTGGGTGGCGACGAAGCCGTTCTCGTCCGTCACGTCGTCGCCCGCGAACACGGGGATGCGGCCCTGGAAGGGCGGGTGCTGCATGAAGTCGGTGATCGCCCGCCCCTTGCTGGGGCCCGAGGGCTTGATCTCCAGCACGCACTTGCCCTGCATCAGTTCGAGCCCGGGCGCGTGCTTGAGCGCATGCTCCAGCGTCGAGCGGCACAGCGCTTCGAGTTCCTGCGCCTGGCGGTAGTGCAGCGCGACGCCGGCGCTCTTGCGTTCCAGGACCAGGGCGGGATAGCGGTCGCGCAGTGCCTCGATGGTGCGGATGACCGCCGTCAAATCCATGGCCGGCACGGCCCCCACGAGCCCGCTGTTCAGGCGGTACTGGGCGCCATGCTCGCAGGCCAGCGGCAACTGGAGGGGGGACAGGAAGCGGTCGATGTCGGCTTGCGTGCGGCCCGTCGCGATGGCCAGGGCACCGCCCAGCCGTTCGTGCAGCGCCTGCAGCGCCGGCACGATGCCCGGGGGCACCTGCACCGCATCGGGGTGGGACGCAATATCGGCGAGCGTGCCGTCAAAATCGAGGAAAAGTGCGTATCTCGCAGTCAGTAGCGGTAGATTTTGCATTGCCAGCCACCTTACCAGAAGCCTTCGCGCGGGCTGTAGGCGCCAAGGCAGGGCGGCTGTAGGCGGGTTGAAAACCCCCGCCGCAGTGCCCATGTGCGATGGGCCTGCCCCGGTGCCCTGTGCCTGCCTGGGCCACCCCCTTCCTCATTGCGGCCTTCCATGAACGACACCTCGCACCTGCACATCGTCTGCCCCCATTGCCACACCACCAATCGCGTGCGGACGGACCAACTGGCGAGCGCGCCCGACTGCGGGCAGTGCCATCAGCCGCTCTTCATCGGCGCCCCTCTGACGCTGGATGCCGATGGTTTCGAGCGCCACGTGCAGCGAAGCCACATTCCGGTGCTGGTGGATTTCTGGGCGCCCTGGTGCGGCCCCTGCCGCGCGATGGCCCCGGCGTTCGCGCAGGCCGCGCGCGAACTGGAGCCGCAGGTGCGCCTGGCCAAGCTGGACACCGAGGCTCATCCGACGCTGGCGGCGCGCCATCAGATCCGCAGCATCCCGACGATGATCCTGTTCCAGAACGGCCGCGAGTCCGCCCACATTTCCGGCGCGCTGGGGGCTGCGGACATCGTGCGCTGGGTGCGCACCGCGACCCGCTGACTGTTCGGCAGGCGATCGCTTTCAACGGCCCGCTTGCGGGCGCCTGGGGCAAAGAAAGGGCATCAGTCCTGTGCGGCCAGCCAGTCGGCCACCGCGCTCATCCGCGCCTTGCGGATCCATTCGCCCACCTGCGGGCCCGCGGCGCCCGACGCTGCGGCGCGGGCGGCGATCTCCGCCGTCACCACCGACTGCGCCGCCGCGAGGATGGCTGCCAGCCGGGGGCGCTGGGGGTAGGGCGTCTCTTCGAAGCCGAGCCGGCCCCGCGCGTCGCATTCGCAGGCCAGCAGCACCTCGGCAAAGCGCGCCGGCTTGCGCAGGGCGTCGCAACGCTCCAGGAGCCGCACCAGGGCGGCGGCGTTGAGGTCCGCGCTGCGGTGGATGTGGCCGTGTTCGCGTGCCACCACGTCGGCGGTTTCGCGGCAGTCCACCGGCACGCGCAGGCGCTCGCACACGTCGCGCAGCAGTTCGGCGCTGCGGGTTTCGTGGCCGATGTGGCGCGGCAGCACGTCGGCCGCAGTGGTGCCCTTGCCCAGGTCGTGCACCAGGCAGGCGAAGCGCACGGCCAGGGGCGCCTGCAGCCGCGCGGCCATGTCCAGCACCATCATCACGTGCACGCCGGTGTCGACCTCGGGGTGGTACTCCGCGCGCTGGGGCACGCCCCACAGGCGGTCGAGCTCCGGCAGCAGCACGGCCAGCGCCCCGCAGGCGCGCAGCACCTCGAACATGCGCGAGGGCGCGGGCTCCATCAGGCCGCGGGCCAGTTCCTGCCAGACGCGCTCGGCCACCAGGTGATCCACCTCGCCGGCCTCGACCATCTCCCGCATGAGCGCCAGGGTCTCGGGGGCCACGGTGAAGTCGGTGAAGCGCGCGGCGAAGCGAGCCACGCGCAGGATGCGCACGGGGTCTTCGCGGAAGGCGTCGGTCACGTGGCGCAGCACGCGCGCCTGCAGGTCGCGCACGCCGCCGTAGGGGTCGCACAGGCCGTGCGTTGCCGAGGGGTCGGAGGCGGAGGCACCGGCCGCATCGGCCGGCTGCGCGATGGCGTTGATCGTGAGGTCGCGGCGCGAGAGGTCTTCCTCCAGCGTGACCTCGGGCGAGGCCTGTACCGCAAAGCCGCGGTAGCCGCGCCCGCTCTTGCGCTCGGTGCGCGCCAGGGCGTATTCCTCGTGCGTCTGGGGATGCAGGAACACCGGGAAGTCGCGCCCCACGGGCAGGTAGCCCTGCCCCGCCATTTCGTCGGGCGTGGCGCCGACGACGACCCAGTCCCTGTCGTTGACCGGGCGGCCCAGCAGCCTGTCGCGCACCGCACCGCCCACCATGTAGATTTGCATGGGCGGCAGTGTACGGCGCGGCGTTGCGGGCCCGGCAGGCATCCCCCCAGCGGCCAGACCGATCGGTTCAAGGCCAAACCGGTGCCATGCCGGCGGATTTCATGCCTGGTTTGCTATTAAAAATATAGCAAAAAACGGTTGGCAGTGGCTGGCGCCCCGTGGGCTGCGGGGCGTCGCCGCCCTCGCGCCGCTCAGCGCTTGTCGGCCGTCAGCCGCGCGAGCGCGCCGCGGATCACCTCGATGCGCTGGGCCTCGTAGGAATGGCTGTAGCGCAGGGTCTTGATGCCGTGCGGTCCCGAGATGGCGCGCGCCTCGAAATCGCCCTGCAGCCGGTCGAGGCAGGCCAGCAGTTCGGGGTGGTGGCGCGCGGCCACGGCCCGGTCGAACGAGAGGCTGCCGTCTGCCCTCGGATCGAAATCGCTGTCCGGCAGGGTGCCGTGGCCCGGCGTGAACGGCGGGGGCGGAATGGCGAACCGCGTGGGCGGGCGGCCGGGGCGGTCCACGCCCATCAGGGACGGATCGGGCGGGGTGCTGAAGTAGGTGGAACGCATGGAACTCTGGTCCTGGAGTGGCTGCGTGCACAGCGTGCCGCCGCTCCCGCCATGCCCCTGCCGCAGGCCGGAAGCGATGTTCCATTTTGCGAAGCGCCCGCTCGCGGGCGCTTCGCCGATCAGCGCGCCGTGCGGCTCAGCCGGTAGGGCTCTTCGAAGTCGAGAAAGTCCGCTTCGGCCTCGGCCCCGCGCACCCAGTCCTGCACGCCGGGCAGCGCCAGCACGCGCTCCACATAGCCCGCGATGTGCGCTGGCAGCGGCAGGGCGTAGGTGGTCAGGCGCGAACACACGGGGGCGAAGAAGGCATCGGCGATGGTGAACCCGCCGAACAGCAGCGGGCCGCCGTGCGCCTGCAGCAGCGCCGTCCACATCTCGATCAGCCGCGCCACGTCGGCGCGCACGGCGGGGCGGTCGCGCCACAGCAGGGCCCCGGTGTCGGGCAGGCGGGCCTCGATGTTCATGGGGCAGGCGCCGCGCAGCGCGGAGAAGCCGCTGTGCATCTCGGCGCAGACGCTGCGGGCCCGTGCGCGGGCGGCCGGGTCGGCAGGCCACAGCGCCTTGTCCGGGTGCCTTTCCGCCACGTATTCGGCGATGGCGAGGGTGTCCCACACCGCCAGGTCGCCGTCGACCAGCACGGGCACCTTGCCGGTGGGTGTGACCGCCTGGATCTTCTGCTTGAACTGCGAGCCTTCGTCGAAGCTGTCGAAACGCAGCGGCACTTCCTCGAACGCGATGCCGGCCTGGCGCAGCAGCACCCAGGGGCGCATGGACCAGGAGGAGTAGTTCTTGTTGCCGATGTAGAGCTGGAACATGGGATTCACCTCGGAAAACGGAAGGTGCATCCTACGACGCCGTCGAGCAGCCTTTCGATGCCTTTTCGCCCGGCGACTGATGCGCGCCGCGCATCAGCAGTGCCGGGCGACCCTGGCCGGTCAGATCGGCCAGACCACGCCGTTGTCGTTCAGGATGGCATTCAGCGGCAGATCGTGGGCCTCGGGCTCGAAGTCGTCGATGTAGCCGTGCGTGAAGCCCAGGCCCACGGTGGTGGGCACCGGCTGCAGCGTGGCCAGCGTGCGGTCGTAGAACCCGCCGCCGTAGCCCAGCCGGTAGCCGCCGGGGCCGTAGCCCACGCAGGGCACGAACAGCAGGGAGGGCACGATCACCTCCGTGTCCTTGGGCTTGGGGATGCCGTAGGCGTCCTCCTCCATCGGGCAGCCGGGGTACCAGGCATGGAAGGTGAGGGTCTTGTGCACCTTGTCCACCACCGGCAGGCCGATGCGGCGCCGCTGGGGCTCGTCGAGCAGTTCGCCGTCTTCCTTCCAGCGGTGCAGCGCCGGGAGCGGGTCGAACTCGCCCTTGATGGGCCAGTAGGCCCCGATGACGGTGTCGGGCCGGTCCACCAGCCAGATTCGCATGACGCGCTGAAGCAGGTCCGCCCGCTGTAGGCGGTCGGGGAGGTTCAGGCGTTCTTCTACCAGTGCGCGGCGCAGGGCTGCTTTGTCCATCACATAATTCCCCCAATGCAATTGCTCAAGATTCTGACACCGCTCGTCGCGGGCGCCTTGCTCGCCGGTGGCGCGACCCTTGCGGTCGCGCAAAACCGGGGTGACGATACCCTGCTGGAGATGCAGCAGGCCTTCCGCAAGGGCGACCGGCAACGGCTCACCCAGTTGCTGCCGAGTGCCCGTGGCCACGTGCTCGAGCCCTGGGCCGCCTATTGGGAGTTGCGGGCCCGCCTCGGCGAGGCCCTGCCGCAGGAGGTGGGCGCCTTCCTGCAGCGCTACGCCGGCACCTACCAGGAAGACCGCCTGCGCAACGACTGGCTGCTGCTGGTGGGCCAGCGCCGCGACTGGGTGCAGTTTTCCGAGCTGCACCCGCAGTTCCGCATGGGAGACGACCGCGAGGTGCGCTGCTACGCGCTGCTGATCGAGCAGATCAAGGGCACGGCGCCGGCCGGCGCCATCGACGAGGTGCTGCGCAACTGGTACGGCCAGCGCGAGGCCGACGACGGCTGCACGCACGCGGTGGCCGAGTTCTATGCCGACAAGAAGGTCACGGCCATGGACATCTGGCGCAAGGCGCGCCTGTCGGCCGAGGCCAACCGCGCCCGCGCCACGCGCAACGCGGTCGAGATCGTGGCGCCCGAGGCGCTGCCGCAGCTGCGCGAGGTGTTCGATTCGCCCGTGAAGTTCCTGGCCGGCCGCGCCACGGCCGCCGGGCGCGTGCGCCAGGAACTGGTCGTGCTCGGGCTCATCAAGATGGCCATGGCCGACCCCGGCGCCGCGGCGCGGCTGCTGGATGCCAAGTGGGGCGTGCAGCTGTCGTCCGAGGAGCGCAACTGGGTCTGGGGCGTGATCGGCAAGCAGACGGCGATCGCGCTGTCGCCGGACGCCATGGGCTACTTCGGCAACGTGTCCAAGGACGCCGACCTGTCCGACGACACCCTGGGCTGGAAGGTGCGCGCCGCCCTGCGGGCCGGCCAGTGGAAGCAGGTGGCGCGCGCCATCGACGCCATGTCGCCCACCGCCCGCCAGGACAGCACGTGGACCTACTGGCGTGCCCGCGCCTGGCTGTCCAACCGCCCGGGCGACGAAGACAAGGCCCGCGCCCGCGAGTTGCTCGAACGCATCGCGGGCACCAACGGGTTCTATGAAATGCTGGCCCTGGAAGAGCTGGGCCAGCGCGTGGTGCTGCCGGCCGCGCCCCTGCCGCCGACGCCCGAGGAAAAGGCCGCCGTGCGCGCCAACCCGTCGCTCAACCGCGGGTTGTACGCCATCTTGCTGGGGCTTCGCGGCGAAGGCGTGCGCGAATGGAACTACGCCACCAACCTGCACAGCCCGGGCGGCATGGCCGACCGCGAGCTGCTGGCCGCCGCCGAATTCGCATGCCAGCGCGAGGTGTGGGACCGCTGCATCAACACCAGCGAGCGCACCAAGGCGGCGTTCGACGCGTCGCAGCGCTTTCCCATGCCGTTTCGCAGCACGGTGGTGGCGCGGTCGCAGGCCATCGGACTCGACCCGGCCTACGTGTACGGGCTCATCCGCCAGGAAAGCCGCTTCGTCATGGACGCGCGCTCGGGCGTGGGGGCCTCCGGCCTCATGCAGGTGATGCCGGCCACGGCCCGCTGGACGGCCCGCAAGATCGGCATGGCGAATTTCACGCCCGACCAGATCAACGACCGCGAGACCAACATCACCATCGGCACCGCCTACCTCAAGCTGGCGCTGGACGATTTCGATGGCTCCATGCCCCTGGCCGCGGCGGCCTACAACGCCGGCCCGGGCCGCCCGCGCAACTGGCGCAACGGCCCGCTGCTGGAGGCGGCCATCTGGGCGGAGAACGTGCCTTTCAGCGAAACGCGCGACTACGTGAAGAAGGTGCTGGCCAACACGACGCTGTACGCGGCGATCCTGAGCGGTCAGCCGCAGTCGCTCAAGGGGCGGCTGGGCAGCGTGGGGCCGCGCGATGCCGCGGTGCCGGAGCCGAACAAGGACCTGCCCTGATTCCTGCGCGGTGCCGGGTGCGAGGGCGCCCGGCACCGCGGTTTCACCCGGCCGCGGAGGGCGGCCGTTTGATAAACAAAAAACCATGTCCAAGAAGAAGAGAATCGGGGGCGCTGCGGCCATCGCCGTGGCAGCCGGGTTGCTGTGCACGGCCGTTTCGGCGCAGCCGGTCTACAAATGGGTGGATGCGCAGGGCCGCACGCAGTATGGCCAGCAGCCGCCGGACCTGTCCACGGCCGAGCAGCCGCAGTTGCACAACACGGTGCCGTTCGGCAGCAGCGGCGGGACTGGTTCCGGCGCGGCGCCGCGCAAGCTGCCCCGGGACGTGCAGGACCAGGTGAACGGCCTGGCGCAGGGCTTGACCAAGACGCAGCCGGGCAAGGTGCCGCTGTCCTGCGGCAGGGCGGTGAGCAACGCGACCTCGGGCCTGGACACCATGCTGGAGACTGGCGACAAGAACGCACGCGACGGCTACCTGTCGCGCGAGCAATACGAAGCCACGGCGGGCAAGATCCGCGCCACGCGCAGCCACATCACGGTCGGCGACTGCGAGTCGGCCACGGGCGTCAAGCGCGACTTCTACCAGTGCATTTCCAACGACCGCAACCACGTGATGGGGTGCGCGCAGCAACACCGCTTCTGAAGCCCCGCCGGCCGGTCCACCGGCCTGCCGGCGCTCAGGGCACGTCGTCGCCCGTGGGCGGAGCCTTGCGCCCGGTGACCATGGCCCGCACGAGGTTCTCGCGGTGCTTGTACCCGGTGAACAGCACGCCGCCCACGTGCAGGGCGACCAGGCCCAGCAGGGTCCAGCCCAGGCCCTCGTGCAGGTTGGCGAGCCAGCCGTAGCCCCAGAACAAGTCGGTGGTGTAGAGCCAGCCGGTGAACCCCAGCAGACCGATGCAGCCCAGCAGCGCCACCACCATCCAGCCGCCCAGCGGGTTGTGGCCCAGGTGGCGCGGCGCGCGCCCCGCGCCCACGGCCCGCGCGTAGGCCCAGGTGGCGGCCGGCCCGCGCACGAACTGCGCGAAGCGCGCGTGGTGCCGGCCCGCGAAGCCCCAGGCCACGCGCGCGCAGGCGATGGCCAGGGCGGCGTAGCCCAGGTTCTCGTGCAGGGGCCCCAGCCGGTGGCGGGTGATCCAGGCCGCGGCGACCGAGGCCACCAGCGACCAGTGCAGGAGCCGCACCGCCGCGTCCCACACGGGAACGGGCGGGTGGGGCGGATTACTTTTCTTCAACGCGTTCCAGCGTCTTGGGGTCGAAGAACGCTTCCACGCGCTTGCCCTGCGGGTCCTTGCCGTACACCTCGTAGCAGGTGGGGGTCTTTTCCATGCGGCGCACGGTCCAGCCTTCCTTGACCAGCTTTTCCTGCAGCTCGGTGTGGGGGCGCCATTCCGAAGCGGGATGGGCGGGGCACTGCACGTCGCCGTGCGCCCAGGCGCCGCCGGCGGCCACGGTCAGGGCCAGTGCGATGGCGGCACGGCGAAAAGGGGTGGAATTCATGGGGGGCTCCTGCAAAGAAAGGGAATGGGAGGACGGAACGGTTTCGGCCGGCGCAGCGTGTCAGGTCTGCGCCCAGCGGCGCAGGAGATTGTGGTACACGCCCGTGAGCTGCAGCAGCCGCGGGTCGGCGGCGTCCAGCGAGGGGGTCAGGCGCTGGATGGTCTGATCCAGGTCGAAGAGCAGCGTGCGGTCGCCCTCGTCCTGCACCAGGCTTTCGATCCAGAAGAACGAGGCGATGCGCGCGCCGCGCGTGACCGGCGTCACGCGGTGCAGGCTGCTGGAAGGGTAGAGCACCAGGTCGCCGGCTTCGAGCTTGACGCCCTGCACGCCGAACGGGCCTTCGATCTCCAGCTCCCCGCCGTCGTATTCGTGCGGGTCTGCGAGGAACAGCGTGGCCGACACGTCGGTGCGCATCGACTGCTGCGTGCCGGGCCACTGCATGACGGCGCTGTCCACGTGCGCGCCATAGGTGCCGCCGTCGGCGTAGCGGTTGAACTTCGGCGGGTGGATCCTGCGCGGCAGGGCGGCCGCGATGAAGGTTGGGTGGCGGCCCAGCACCCGCAGCAGGTGCTGGCCCAGTTCCACCGCCACCTCGCTGGCGTCGTCGAGCTGTTCGTTGCGCTTGACCGACCGCGCCAGCGTGCCGGCGGTGGCGCTGCCGCTGCGCCAGTCGGCGCCATCCAGGCGCTGGCGGAAGTGGCGGACTTCGTCCGGGTCCAGAACGTGTTCGAGGGTGATCAGCATGGCGTTTCTTCGGACAGGGAGGGAAAGGCCGGCGGCTGGGCCACGAGCGCGCCCGGGCCGATGTCGGCCAGCGTGGCGCAGCCGGCCAGCGCCATGCAGGCCTGCAGTTCTTCGACCAGCAGGCGCAGCAGGTGGGCCACGCCCAGCGCGCCGGCCACGGCCAGCGCATAGACCTGCAGCCGGCCGATCAGCACGGCATCGGCGCCGAGCGCCAGGGCCTTGAACACGTCGGTGCCGCTCCGGATGCCGCCATCGAACAGCACGGGCCAGCCGGGGCCCACCGCCGCCCGCACGGCGGGCAGCATCTGCAGGCTGGCGGGGGCGCCGTCCAGCCCGCGCCCACCGTGGTTGGAGACGACGATGCCCGCTACGCCCCGGGCCTGCAAGGCGGTGGCGTCGTCGGGGTGCAGCACGCCCTTGACCCAGACGGGCAGGTGCGTCTGCGCCATCAGCCAGTCCAGGTCGGCCCAGGTGGGCGCGAAGTGCATGGCATGGAAGACCCGGCCCTGGCCCGGCTGCGGGGCGGGCGGCTCCATCGGGGGCTGGTCGCGCAAGTTCTCGGCCACGCAGGTCGGCGGCATGCGAAAGCCCGCCGCCAGTGCCTGGCGGCCGGCAGTCTGCAGGGCCGCGTCCAGTGTGACGACGATCGCGCGGTAGCCGGCCGCCTCGGCGCGGCGAACCAGCTGCAGCGTGTCCTCCCGCCGCGGCTGGAAGTACAGCTGGAACCAGCGCGCCGGGCCGCTGGCCTGCGCGATCGATTCGAGCGTGCGGGACGACAGGGTGCTGGCGACCAGGCAGGTGCCGGTGGCCTCGGCCGCGCGCGCGGTGGCGATCTCGCCGTGCGGGTGCGCCAGGGCCTGGAATGCCACCGGCGCCAGGGCCAGCGGGTGCTCCCAGGCCTCGCCGCCCACCACCGCCCGCACATGGCCGTGGCGCACGTCGCGCAGCAGCCGGGGCAGCACGGCCCAGCCGTCGAAGGCGCGCCGGTTGGCCTGTGCCGACACGCCCAGGCCGCTGCCACCCGCCACGTAGGCATGGTGCGCGGCATCCATGTGCTTGGGCGCGAGCAGGGCGTAGTCGAGCGCGCCGTGCACGCCGGGCGGAATGCGGTCCGGCGGCGGAGGCGGTGCGGTGAAGGGAAGGGCTGGGGTCATCGTTGAAAGCGGCAATGCCGGGCAGAGCCCGGCATTGGATCAGACCCGGGGCGCCGTTGCCAGCGCGCCGATCAGAACTCGTAGTCGAGCGTGACGCGCACCGCACGCCCGTCGCCCTTGTACAGGAACGAACCCGAGCGGTACACCGCCGTGTAGTAGTCCTTGTCGCCGGCGTTGAGCACGTTGATGCGGATGTCGGCGTGCTTGTTCAGGCGGTACGAGGCGAACAGGTCGTACACGGTGAACGAGGGCACGGGCTGCGCGCAGGTGCCGTTGGTGTAGCTCGCGCCGGTGTCGGGCTGGCCGCCGCAGCGGTCGCTTTCGTGCCGTGCCGTGGCGCCCACGGACAGCGCGGGCGTCAACTGGTACTTGCCCTGCACCGAGAACGAGCGGTCGGCGAAGTTCGACAGCGGCAGGCCCACGTTGGCCGCCGTGGCCGACTTGAGCACCTTGGACTTCATGAACGCCACGCCGGCCTGCACCGTGAACTGGGAGGTCACGTTGCCCACCAGGCCGAATTCGACGCCGCGCACGCGGTTCTTGCCGGTGTTGAAGGTGCCCAGCGAGTCGTAGTTAGCGCCTTCCATCACGTCGGACTTGGTGGTCTGGAACGCCGCGGCCGTGAACAGCAGCTTGTTGTCCAGCAGGTTCCACTTGGTGCCGATTTCCAGATTGCGCGAGGTCTCGGGCTTGGCGCCGGCGGCGCTGCCGTTGTAGACCACCAGGCCGCCGTAGCCGCTGCTGGTGCCGGTGTCGGATTCGCCGCCGTTGATGTCCTGGGCCGAGCCGTAGCTGGCGTACACGATGCCCATGGGGTTGATCTTGTACGACACGCCCAGGTGGCCGTTCAGCAGGGTATCGGTATAGGTGTAGTTGCCCGTTTGCGCGGCCGTGGTGGCGTTGCGCGTGACGAGGCTGAAGTCGGTGTAGTCGGCACGCACGCCGCCGAACACCGTCCACTTGTCGGTCAGGTCCACCGTGTCCATGGCGCTGAGCGCGAAGCTCTTGACCTGCCAGTCGTTGGCCCAGGGTGTCTGGGCGATCTGCCGGCCCATGATGGAGTTCAGGCCCGGCGTGACGGCGCCCGTGGGGCCCGAGAGGCAATAGGCCGTGTTGGCGCCGGTGCCCGCCTGCGTGCGGCAGTTGAATGCGCCGGTGTTGGTGACGGCGTAGTTGCCGCGCGTCACCTGGTGGTCCGTGTATTCGAGGCCGAAGATGAGTTCGTTCTTCTTGCCGGCGATCTCGGTGTCCCAGCGCAGGTTGGTCTGGTGCGCGAAGTACTTCACTTCCTGCCAGCCGTTGTGCGTGCTCAGCGAGGCGCTGGTGAACGGCGTGCCGTTGCTGTAGCGCGTTCCGCCCGAGGCGCCGGTGACCACGTAGCCGTTGTCGGACGTGCCGTAGCGCGTCAGGCTGGTGAGGGTCTTGTCGGGCGCGATGCGCCACTTGACGCGTGCCGTCAGGGCGTCCACGTCGGAGTTCAGGAAGTCCTGGCTCTGCGCGTACACGGGCACGCCGGTGGCGGGCACGCGGTTGGGCACCGTGCCGAGCAGGTAGCTGCCCAGGTCGGGGTACTTGTCCCTGGCGCGCAGGCCGTAGTAGTCCAGCGTGACCGACAGGTTGGCATTGGCTTCCCACAGGCCCGACAGCGCCAGGCCCTCGCGGCGGCGCTTGGACGGGTCGCGGTCCGGCACGCCTTCGGTGCTGTACAGCGCGTTGGCGCGCAGCGCGAACTGATCCGAGAAGCCCTTGTTGGCATCCAGCGTGGCGCGGCGGTAGCCGTCGCTGCCCGCGCCCACGGAGATGCGCGAGAAGTCGTAGTCCAGCGTGGCCTGCTTGGTGATGGCGTTGATCGCGCCACCGGCCGAGCCGCGGCCGGCAAAGGTCGAGTTCGGGCCCTTGGTGATTTCGAGCTGCTCGATGGCGAAGCTCTCGCGGGTCGTCATGCCGGGGTCGCGCAGGCCGTCCACGAACACGTCGCTGCGGGCTTCCTGGCCGCGGATGATGTAGCGGTCGCCGAAGGCGTTGCCGTTCTCGCCCGTGCCCAGGGTGATGCCGGGCTGGGCCGCGAGGATCTGCTTGAGGTCGGTGAAGCCGGAGTCGTCGATCGCGGCCTTGGTCACCACCGAGATGGTCTGGGGCGTTTCCGCCAGGGGCCGCGTGTGGCGCACGTCAGCCGAGGTCTTGGCCTTGTAGGGCGCGCCCACTTCAGCGTTGGGGTTGGGATCGATGGCCTGGTCCTGCACCGTCACGGTCGGCAGGACGGTGGCGTCCTGCGGCGGTGCGGTCTGGGCCATGGCGGCCCAGGGCAGCAGCACGGCGGTGGAGAGGCTGGCGGCAACGCCCTCGGCCAGGCGGAGGCTGCGGGGTTTCTTGACGGGGTTGGAGTGTTTCATTTTGTTGTCAGAACCAAAAACAGCCGCGATTATTGATACGAATCACTCTCGTTAAGGTATTGTCTGACAGGAGTGCGGCGTGGAATCTGACAATTTGTAAGATTTCCGCCACAAATTGCGCACGGGAGGTGCGCCGGGCGAGGGGTGGGAGGTGAAAGCGGCCCCGGCACGGGCGTGTCGCGCCAGCAAGGTCGGGGGCCGCGCCTTCTGCCCTACCGGTTGTGGATCTGCGTGCCCTGGAGGGCGGCGGCGCCCGAGCGCACGAGGTCCTGCACCGTGCCCTCCAGCCAGGCCTGCAGCGGCTGGTCGGCGAAGTAGCGCGCGTGCAGCAGCGCGAAGTAGGGCGTCGCGGCGGCCCAGGCCCAGAGCCGCTGCGCCTCGGCCTGCTGCCACTCCAGCAGTTTGTATTTGACGAGCACCTTGGCGGCGTAGCGCGCGTGCTTTTCAGGCGCCTGCACGAAGCCGTCCAGCCGCCGCCGGGCGGTGTCCAGCGCCGGGGCGAGGCCGGTGAAGACGCGCCCGTGCCCGGGCACGAGGGTGCGCGGCGCCAGCGACTCGATCAGGTCGAACGTGGCCGCCACGTCGGCGAAGGCGCTGTCGCCCTCCAGTTCGGGAAAGACCACGCCGAAGCCGTTCTCCCACAGCGCATCGGCCGAGATCAGCACGGCGTCGACCGGCTCGAACAGCACGATCGAATGCGGGTCGTGCCCGGGGGCCGCATGCACCTGCCAAGCCCGGTCGCCGAGCATCACTTCAGTGCCCGGCTGCAGCGCGCCGTCCATGCGAAACGGCGGGCAGTCCTGGCCCGTGGGCGTGTAGCTCAGGGCGTTGGCGTCCCACTGGCGCACATGGGCAGCGTGGCCCGGGGGAATGAAGGTGCCGAGGGCGGGCCAGGCCGCCTGCAGCGCGGCGTTGCCGCCGCAGTGGTCGCTGTGCAGGTGGGTGTTGAGCACGTGGTCCAGCGCGCGGCCCTGCAGTGCGCCCTGCAGCAGCGCGACGGTCTGCGCGGCATGGGTGCAGTAGCCGGTGTCCACCACCGCCGTGTGCCCGGCGCAGATGAACACGATGTTGTTGGCCGACAGCCAGCCGCGCTCCAGCACGGTCATTCCGGGGGGCAGGGGCGCGGGGCCGGAGGGCGTCGAAAGGGGGGGCATGGCGGTGGCTTTCATGGCGCGCCGCCCCGGGCCGTCTAGAACGTCACGCCGGCGATGAGTATGACATTCGCATAGGGCGTGCATTCGCCGGTGCGCACCATCACCCGCGCCTGCTGGCACAGCCGTTTGAATTCCTCGTGCGGCACGGTCTCGGGCGCCACGGGCAGCAGGCACCAGTCCGGCAACTGGCCTTCGGCGCGTTCCACGGCTTCGGTGGCGACGATGGCGCGCTCCACCTGCAGTTCGGAGAGGACGGCGCACAGCACCTCGTCCACGGCGGGGATGCCAGCCGTGACGGCCAGGTCGATGCGGCGTGGCCCGGGGGGGATGGGCAGGCCCACGTCCCCGATGACCAGCATGTCGCCGTGGCCCATGCAGGCGATGGCGTGCGAGAGTTCGGCGTGCAGCAAAGCGCGGCGTTTCATAGCAATCTCCAGTCGGGTGGGCGGGGGCTGGCGGCGACGGCGTCGCGCGTGGGAATGGAGGGTTGGGCGCCGGGCCGGGTCACGCACAGCGCCGCGGCACGGATGCCGCCCTGCACGGCCGGATCGAGCGCCTCGCCCCGTCCCAGCGCGACGGCGAGTGCCCCCAGGAAGGTGTCTCCGGCGGCGGTGGTGTCCACGGCCTGCACGGCCATGCCCGGGTGGTGGCGGCAGCCATACGCATCGGCCGCCACGGCGCCGGCGGCGCCGAGCGTGACGACGACGCGCGCCGGGCCGCGCGCGCGCAGCCGCCGGGCGGCATGCGCCGCCTCGTCCGGGGTCTGGACGGCACCGCCCACCAGGGCGGCGGCCTCGACCTCGTTCACGACCAGCGTGTCCACCAGCGGCCACAGCGCATCGGGCAGGGGCTGCATGGGCGAGGGGTTGAGCACCACGCGGCAGCTGGCCGCGTGCGCCTGGGCGGCGGCGGCCAGCACCTGGGGCAGCGGCACTTCGAACTGGGCGACCAGGCAGGCCGCACCCTGCAGCGCGGGCGCCAGCGTGGCGGGGTCCAGCACGAACCGCAGGTTGGCCCCGGCGGCCACGACGATGCGGTTTTGCGCCGCTTCGTCCACCACGATGGCGGCCACGCCGGTTGGCGCGCTGTCGTCGGTCTGCACGCCCGAGTGGTCGATGCCGTCGGCGTCGAGCGCCGCCCGCAGCGCCTGGCCGTTGCCGTCGGCGCCTACGCGCCCGAACAGGTGCACGTCCGCGCCCAGGCGGGCGCACGCCACGGCCTGGTTGCCGCCCTTGCCGCCGGGAATGTGGTTCAGCGAATGCGCCATGACGGTTTCGCCGGCGCCGGGCGCCTGGGGCACGCGCAGCACCAGGTCCATGTTGAGGCTGCCGACGACGGCGATGCGGGGGCGGGAAGGAGGGGCGGCGTTCATGCGCGGGAGAAAAGGGACGAAGAGAAGCAGAAAGAAGGGGCGGACGGAAGGGAAAGAAGCCGGGCTGGGGTCAGGAAAAAAGGTACCGGGCCGTGGAGGCCCGCACGCGCAGTTCGGGTTGCAGCAGCATCTGGCGCGGCTCCTGCCGCTTGCCGTCGATGCGTTCGAGCAGCATGTCCACCGCCAGCGTGCCGATGCGCAGCTTGGGCTGGGCGACGGTGGTGAGCGGTGGGCTGGTGAAGGCGGCCAGTTCGATGTCGTCGAAGCCGACGACCGACAGGGCATCGGGAATGCGCAGCTGCCGCTCGTTCGCGGCGCACAACGCGCCCATGGCCATGAGGTCGTTGCACACGAAGACGGCGCTCGGGGCCGAAGGGGCGCGGAACAGCGCCTGCATCGCCTCGTAGCCGCCCTGGCTGGTGAAGTTGCCGTGCGACAGCATGCCCTCGGAGGACGCGCCGGCCTCGGCCAGCGCCTCGCGCCAGCCCGCGATGCGCTGCTCGCTGGGCGCCAGCCCCTGCGGCCCGCCGATGCAGGCGATGCGGCGGTGCCCCAGGTCCAGCAGGTGGCGGGTGGCCAGCCGCCCGCCCTGGGCGTGCGCGGTCTCCACCAGGTCGCAGGGCGGCTGGGGCACCTCGATCTCGCGGTCCACGAGCACGGTGGGGATCGACAGGCCTTCCAGCTGCCGCGCCAGCGTGGCGTCGTGCCCGGTCGAGACCACGATCAGCCCGTCGATGCGCCGCTCGGCCAGCACCTGCAGGTAGGAGGCCTGGCGCTTCGCCTCGTCGTTGGTGTTGCACAGGATGAGGTTGTAGCCCGCGCCGAAGCAGCGGTCTTCCACGCTGTGCACCACCTCGGCGAAGTACGGGTTGGAGCTGTTGGGGATCAGCATGCCCAGGGTGCGCGTGTGGTTGCGCTTGAGGCTGCGCGCGATGGCGCTGGGCACGTAGCCCAGCTCGCGGATCGCGGCCTCCACGCGCGCGCGGCCCTCGGCACTCACGTGGCGCGTGCCGTTGACCACGTGCGACACGGTGGTCACCGACACTTCGGCACGGCGGGCGACGTCCTTGATGGTGGCCATGGGATCAGGGGTGCAGGTGCGGGGCGGCCCGGGGATTAAACGGCTGCCCGGCGCTGGCGCACGGTATCGACGATCACGGCGGCCACGATCACGCAGCCGGTGATGATGCGCTTGCTCGGCTCGCTCGCGCCGATCTGCGCCAGGCCCGCCTCCAGCACCGCGATGATGAGCACGCCGAATGCGGTGGTGATGACCGAGCCGCGCCCGCCCATCAGGCTGGTGCCGCCGATCACCACGGCGGCGATCACCTGCAGCTCCATGCCGGTGCCGGCATTGGGGTCGGCCGCTTCCAGGCGCGCGGACTGCATCAGCCCCGCCAGCCCGGCCAGCAGGCCGGTGAGCGCGAACACCGCGATGCGGATGGGGCGCGGGTCCACGCCCGCCAGGCGCATGGCCTCTTCGTTGGTGCCGATGCCCACCAGGCACCGGCCGAACACTGTGCGCGACAGCACCAGCTGCGCCACCACCACCAGCACGAGGGCCAGCACGAACGCCACCGAGACACCGCCCGCCACGGGCGCCGACAGCCACGAGATGGCATCGCCCACGTATTGCGTGCGCGAATCGGTCACCACGTAGGCGCCGCCGCGCACCGCCTCCAGCATGCCCAGCGAGACGATGAACGAGGGCAGGCGCCAGGCCACCGACACCGCACCGGTCACCGTGCCGCAGATCAGGCCGGTGGCCAGCGCCAGCGCGGCCGCGGCCGGCACGCTCCATTTCCATTGCAGGATGGCGGCGGCCGACGTGGCCGCCGACAGCGCCATCACCGAGCCCACCGACAGGTCGATGCCCGCGATGATCAGCACGAACGTCATGCCCACGGCCATCACGGCCAGCGCCGGGATCTCGTTGGCGATGGTGACGAAGGTCTCGCGGCTCCAAAAGTACTCGGACATCCACGAAAACAGCACGACCATGCCGACCAGCACGGCCGCCAGCCCCAGGAAGGTGCCCAGTTGCGTGCGCCAGACGGAGGCGGATGTGGCGGCGGAAGAAGAAGGGGCGGCGGCCTGGGGCGCCGGTGCGGGGGTGTTCATGCGGAAAGGGGTTTGGGGGCGGCCGTGCGGCCACCGGGTTCGGAAAAAGCGGCCGCGAGCAGGGACTGTTCGGTCCACTGGCCGCGTTCGAACACGGCCACCAGGCGCCCGGCGCTCATCACGCCGATGCGGTCGGCCATGGCCATCAGTTCGCGCAGGTCGGACGACACCATGCACAGCGCGCGCCCGGCATCCGCCATGCGGTCGAGTTCGGCATACAGGTCGGCGCGCGCGCCCACGTCCACGCCGCGCGTGGGCTCGTCCAGCAGCAGCACGCGGCCGTCGCGGTGCAGCCAGCGGGCGAACACCACCTTCTGCTGGTTGCCCCCCGACAGCTGGCCCACGGGCTGCTCGGGCCCGCGGCAACGCACGCCCAGCGTGCGGATGAAACCCTGCACCACGCTGCTTTCGTGCGCCCGGCGCAGCCAGCCCAGGCGCGAGACGGCCGACAGGTCGGAGAGCGTGGCGTTCACGCGGATCGGCTGCGTGAGCAGCAGGCCCTGCGACTTGCGGTCCTCCGCCACCAGCCCGATGCCCGCCGCGATGGCCTGCATCGGCGAGGCGAAGCCGCGCGGAATGCGGCGTTCGCGCGGCTCGTGTGAATCGTTTGCTATTGAATTTGTAGCGGTATGCCCTAGTACCGATTGTGCTGGAGGCCGATTTGGATCATGTCCTTCGGACAGCACCACCGTGCCCCGGTCCGCCCGGTCGGCGCCGAACAGCAGGCGCAGCAGCTCGGTGCGGCCCGAGCCCACCAGGCCCGCGATGCCGAAGACCTCGCCCGCGCGCAGCTCCAGGTTCACGTCCTGCACCGCCGTGCCCCGGCCCAGGCCCTCGGTGCGCAGCACCACCGGGCCGGCCTGGCGGCGTGGGCGGTGTTCCTGGTCGCTCACCGCGCGGCCCACCATGCGCTGCACCAGATCGGCCTCGCTCAGGCCGGCCATGGGGCGGGCGTCCACCAGCGCGCCGTCGCGCAGCACGGCCACGCGGTCGGCGATGCGGCGCAGTTCCTCCAGCCGGTGCGACACGTAGACGATCGCCACCCCGCGCGCCGTGAGCCGCGCGATCTGTTCGAACAAATAGTTGGTCTCCCGCGGCGTGAGCATGGCGGTGGGCTCGTCCAGCACCAGCACGCGCGTGTCATCGTGCAGGTTGCGGGCGATCTCCACCATCTGCTGCTGCCCCAGCCCCAGGCGCGCGACCGGCGTGGCCGGGTCGATGTCGGTCAGGCCGATCTTGGCCAGTTGCGTGCGGGCGGCCGCATGCAGCGCGCCGCGGCGCAGCCAGCCCGCGCGGTGCGGCAGGCGGCCCATCAGCAGGTTCTCGGCCACGGTGAGCGTGGGAATCAGGCCCAGCTCCTGCATGACCATGCGCACGCCCTGGCCCTCGGCGTCGCGGCGCGAGGCGGGCGCATAGGGGTGGCCCGCGAGCCGCATGCTGCCGCGCGAGGCCGGCTCCAGCCCGCACAGGATCTTGGACAGCGTGCTCTTGCCCGCGCCGTTCTCCCCGGTGAGGGCCAGCACCTCGCCCGCATGCAGCGACAGCGTCACCGTGTGGAGCACCGTGGTGGCGTGGTAGTCCTTGCCCACGCCGATCATCTCCAGCAGGGGGGCGGACGCGGGCGCGGCGGCGGGCGGCAAAGGGGGCACGGGGTCGGTCCTCAGGTCAAAGGCGGCAGGCGAGGAGGTCGGCAGGCGCTGCGGGCGCGCTTACTTGCTGTCCTTGGTGACCAGCACCACCTCGGTCTTGACCTCGGCCGGCAACTGGGCCTGGGGCGTCTTGGCGGCCAGGGCCTTCTGCACCAGCTCGATGCCGAACACGGCCTGCTTGGCGGCGTACTGGTCGGCCGTGGCGAGCACGCGGCCATCGGCCAGCATGGGCTTGATCGCGTTGATGTTGTCGTAGCCCACCACCTGCACCTTGCCGACTTTGCCGGCGGCCTTCACCGCGGCCACCGCGCCCAGCGCCATGCTGTCGTTGCCGGCCAGCAGCGCCACCAGGTCGGGGTGCTCGCGCAGCATGCCGGCGGCGACCGTGTTGCCCTTCTCGATCTCCCACTGGCCGGACTGCACGCCCACCACCTTGATGTTGGCGGCCTTCATTGCGTCCTGGAAGCCCAGCGTGCGCTGCTGCGCGTTGAACGTGGTCGACACGCCTTCGATGATGCCGACCTTGTCGCCCGCCTTGATCGATTTGGCCAGGTAGTCGCCCACCAGCTTGGCACCCGCGCGGTTGTCGGGGCCGACGAAGGGCACGGTCAGGTTCTTTTCCTTGAGCGCGTCGGTGTCCAGGCGGTTGTCGATGTTCACCACCAGGATGCCCTTGTCCACCGCCGCCTTGACGGCCGGGACCAGCGCCTTGGAATCGGCCGGCGCCAGCACGATGGCGTTGACCTTCTGCGCCACGGCCTGCTCGATCATCTTGATCTGCGCGGCGGTATCCGTCTCGTTCTTGATGCCGTTGGCCACCAGCGTGTATTCGCTGGCATGCGCCTTCTGGTGCGCCTTGGCGCCGTCTTCCATGGTGCGGAAGAACTCGTTGGCCAGCGATTTCATCACCAGCGCGATCTTGGGCTTGTCCTGCGCGAACGCGGGCGAGGCCAGCAGGCCCCCCAGCACGGCGAGGGCGGCGGCGGTTTGAACGGAGCGGCGGGTGAAGGGCATGGTGTCTCCTGGAAAAGGCGTTGTCGGGGTGCGGAATGCGCCGGTTGCGGACCCGATTGGGGCTGTCGAAAGAGCCCCGATCTCCATCCGGAAAAACCGCCGCGGACCGCCATGGTAGCGAAAGCAAACGTTTGCGCAAACGTTTGCGCGTGGGGATTATCCCTGAGCCCAGGGGGCGGTGGTGCTTGGGAAGGGGGCCGGCGGGCGGCTGCGGCCGGAAAAGAAACGGGGTGCGCGCACAGGGGCGCGGGCCGGCTGAAGGAGGGCAAACGGGTCTTTGTCGGCCTGGGAGAGACCGGTAGCAGGACCCGGGCGGGCTGAAATCAGCGGATGCAGCTGTTACTTCCGCGTGCCACTCCGGCCGGGCGGCGCTTCATCCGCCGCGGGCTGCCACGGCCCGCGTGCGCCGGCCGGACTCAGTCAGCTGCGCAGTTCCCGGCGCAAGATCTTGCCCACGTTCGTCTTGGGCAGCGCATCCCGAAACTCGATGTGCCGGGGCCGCTTGTAGCCGGTGAGGTGCTCGTGGCAGTAGCGCTCCACGTCTTCCTCCGACAGCGCCGGGTCGCTTTTCACCACGAACACCTTGATCGCCTCACCCTGTTTCTCGTCCGGCACGCCGATGGCCGCGCATTCCAGCACGCCGGGGCACATTGAGATCACTTGCTCCAGTTCGTTGGGGAACACGTTGAAGCCGCTCACCAGGATCATGTCCTTCTTGCGGTCGATGATGCGGGTGTATCCAGCCTCGTCCATGATGCCGACGTCGCCCGTGCGCATGAAGCCGTCCGCCGTGAAGGCCTTGGCGTTCTCCTCGGGCTGCTGGTAGTAGCCGGTCATCACGTTGGGGCCGCGGATGCAGATCTCGCCGGACTGGCCGATGGCCAGGCTCTCGCCGGCATCGTCCTTGATGGCGATGTCGATGCCCGGCAGGGGCAGGCCGATGGTGCCGGTGAACTGCGTGTTGTTCACCGGGTTGTTGGTGCCGATGGCGCAGGTCTCGCTCATGCCCCAGCCTTCGATCATGGTGCTGCCCGTCACTTTCTGCCACTGTCGCGCCGTGCCCTCCGACGCGGCCATGCCGCCGGCCTGGGACACGCACAGGTGCGAAAAATCGAGCGCAGCGAACTGCGGGTTGTGCAGCAGCGCGTTGAACAGCGTGTTGACCGCCGGCAGCATGTGGAAGGGCCGCTTCTTCAGCACCGCGACGAATTTGGGAATGTCGCGCGGGTTGGGGATCAGCGTGAGGTGCGAGCCCTGGCGGATCGCCAGCAGGCACAGCGTGAGCGCGAAGATGTGGTACAGCGGCAGCGCCGCGATGCTGTTGGCATGGCGCACGTCTCCCACCTTGGACAGCGCGGGTGTGAACCATGCCTCGGCCTGCAGCGTGGCGGCCACGATGTTGCGGTGCGTGAGCACCGCGCCCTTCGACAGCCCCGTGGTGCCCCCGGTGTACTGGAGGAAGGCGGTCGAATCCAGCGTGGCGTGGCTGGGCGCCAGCGTGCGCCGCTCGCCCAGGGCCAATGCCTTGTTGAACG
This sequence comes from Acidovorax sp. GBBC 1281, assembly GCF_028473645.1. NCBI lineage: Bacteria > Pseudomonadati > Pseudomonadota > Betaproteobacteria > Burkholderiales > Comamonadaceae > Acidovorax > Acidovorax sp. GBBC 1281. Next base: position 4,632,839 of record NZ_CP097269.1, on the reverse strand, counting down.
GCACCACCTGGCGGCCGTTGGTGAGTGGAATCTCGTAGGCCGGCACCATCTTGGCCAGGTGGCGCACGGCGAACGTGATCCAGCGCCCGAAGGCCGCGCCCAGCAGGTCGCCCATGCTGGCAACGCACACGTGCCGCACGGCGGTGCGGTCGATCACCTCGGCCAGGGTGTGGGCGAAGTTCTCCAGGATCACGATGGCGGTGGCGCCGGAATCCTTGAGCTGGTGCTCCAGCTCCCGCGCGGTGTACAGCGGGTTCACGTTCACGCAGGTGTAGCCGGCGCGCAGCACGCCCGCCATGGTCACGCCGAACTGCGGCACGTTGGGCAGCATGATGGCCACGCGCGCCCCGGGCTCCAGTCCCTGGCCCTGCAGCCAGGCGCCGAGCTGGGCCGACAGGCGGTCGAGCTCGCCGTAGGTCATCCACCGGTCCATGCAGACCGAAAAGGGGCGGTCGGCATGCTTGCGGAACGACTCCTCGAACAGGTGCGGCAGCGAGCGGTACTGCTCGGGCTCCACGCTGTGCGGCACCCCCGGAGGGTAGTTTTTCAGCCAGATCCGTTCCATGCGGTCGTCCCTTTCGTGCGCGGGTGGAGGTGGGCACGATTGTGGAAGCGGCTCGCGCCCTGTCCAGGGGGCTTGTCCTAGGCCCGTCCCGCAAGTGACATGATGCGGACTCCTTTTTTTCCAGGAGCACCGGTCTTGACCAATGCACGATGGCAACGCGGAATGGTGGTGTGCAACCTGCTGCTGGCCGCCGGCTGGCTGGTGTGGCAATGGCCCCACTCGCCCCTGCGGGCGGTGGCGGGCCTGGCCGCGGTGATGCTGCTGCTGCGGCTGTTCATGGGGCTGCAGTTCGTGTGCATGGTCCGCGTGAACCGGCAGGCCAGACGGGCCGACGGGGTGCCGGTGCCGTCGCTGGCGCAGGTGGTGCGCGCCTGGTCGGCCGAGGCGCGCTGGGCCAGCGTGGTGTTCGGATGGTGGCAGCCGTTTCGCTCCACCGCCGTGCCCGACTGGCTGCCGCCCCCCGTCACCGGCGGCCCGCCGCCCGCGCGCGGCGTGGTGCTGGTGCACGGCTTCATCTGCAACCGCGGGTTCTGGACGCCCTGGATGAAGGTGCTGCGCGGCCGCGGCCACCCGTTCGTGGCGGTGACGATGGAGCCTGCTTTCGGCGCCATCGACGACTATGTGGACACGCTGGACGAGGCCGTGCGCCGGGTCACCGCCGCCACGGGCCGCCCGCCGGTCGTGGTGGGCCACAGCATGGGCGGTCTGGCCGTGCGGGCGTGGCTGCGGGCGCGGCAGGCCGATGCGCGCGTGCACCGCGTGATCACGCTGGGCTCGCCCCACCAGGGCGCGTGGGCGGCGCGGTTCAGCCGGTCCGCCAACGGCCGGCAGATGGTGCCCGGGGGCGAATGGCTGCGGCAACTGGCGCAGGACGAGCCGTCCGGGCGCGCGGCGCTGTTCACCTGCTTTTATTCCAACTGCGACAACGCGGTGTACCCGGCCGCCACCGCCACGCTGGACGGCGCGGACAACCGCCTTCGCGAGGGCCTGGCGCACGTGCAGATGGCATTTCATCCGCCGGTGGTGCGGGAGTGCCTGGACCTCATCGCGGCCCTGTAGGCCGCACGGCATTGCCGCCTGCTTCTACGCCGCGGAGCGCCGCGCGTTGAAGTCGTCCGATCCCACGCCCATGTCCTTGCCGTACTGCGGCGACACATAGGCCACGTTGACGCCAGCCAGCAGCCGCTTGAGCTGCTTCACGGCGGCCACGTTGCCGCTGCTGAAATCGTCGGGCAGCGTGAGCCGGTCCTGGTAGGCCAGCTGGAAGGCCCGCTTGTCGTCCGCCGAGCCGTTTTGCGCGGCTTTGAATGCCAGGGCGATCTCCCGCAGCCCCGCATCGGCGGATTCGGGCGTGCCGAAGCCCGCGCGCAGCGCCGCCCGGCCTTCTTCGGTGGAGATGGCCATCACATGGACCGGCACCGGTTTGGCCGCTGGCGCCGGCGCGGCGGGGACCGGGTGCAGCGCCGGCTTGGCGGCAGGGTGCTTTTGCGGGCGGGGCTTGAGGTGCGCCTTGGGCGGCGGAGCAGCGGCGGCCTCGGCTTCGGCCTTGGCGGTGGTTTCGGCCACGGCGGCCGTCTCGGCAGCGGCGGCCGCGTCCGCCGGGGTTTCGGCCGGCGGCTCTGCGAGCGGCATGGTTTGCGGGGCGAACCGTCCCAGGGTGTGGTTCAGGAACTTCTGCAGCGACTGGCCGGTGGTCAGCAGCGACTGGCCGATGTCGGCCAGTTCTTCGCGGATCTCCTGTGACAGCCGCGTCTTGTTCTCCACCATGTGCTGGAGCGCGCCGGACAGCGCATGCAAGGCCGGTGCGGCCTGGGTGGCCAGGCGCTGCACCCGGGCCAGCACCTGCTGGGCCTGGGCGGCGGTAGTGATCTGCACGGTGTTGGCGCTCTCCAGGCCGATGGCCACGGCGGCGTGGGCCACGGACTGGAAGGCCGCCGACGCCGCCTGCAGCTTGGCCGGCAGCACCGAATACCGCGTTTCCATGGGTGCCTGGGCGGAGGCCGAGCTGCTGGCGGCGCTGCTGCCACTACCGCTGCTCTGGAAGGACGGTCTTTGGGGCAGCACCGAAGGGCGGGGCCCCTGCGGGCGCGGGCTGGCGCCCTGCAGGATGGAGGGGCGCACCTGCGGCAGCACCGACACCCGCGGGGGCCGCTGTGCGGCGGCCTCCGGCCGGGCGGGGTCCTGCGGCGCTGGGGCCGGGGGAAGGACCGAGCTGCTGAACGCCCCTTGCGGCGCGGGCGCATAGGGCGACTGGAAGGTGTTCATCGCCGAGTG